>RFIU01000136.1 GCA_003695555.1 Alphaproteobacteria bacterium | reverse complement strand
TTCCTGGTCACCGCCGCGCTATCGGTCGTCGCGATGCCCTTCGCGATCGGCTGGGTGCTGGGCGAAGGTGGGCTCGATCGCCAGTTCGTGCTGAACGACGGTGCGCTCAGCTTTACCGGCTGGGATCTCTACTACAGCGCGCTCGTCGGTCTCGTGATCACCGGCCTGATCATTCTAGTGACCGAATACTACACCAGCACCTTCTATCGGCCGGTGCGCTCGATCGCACGGGCCTCGGTGACGGGTCATGCGACCAATGTCATCCAGGGCCTTGCCGTCTCGCTCGAATCGACGACGATCCCGGTGCTGATCATTTCCGCCGGCATCGTCGTCAGTTACAATTTCGCCGGTGTCATCGGCATCGCCTATGCGGCCACCGCGATGCTGGCGCTGGCGGGGATGGTGATCGCGCTTGATGCCTACGGGCCGGTTACCGACAATGCCGGAGGCATTGCCGAGATGGCCGAACTGCCCGATGAGGTACGCAACCGCACCGATGCGCTGGATGCGGTCGGCAACACCACCAAGGCGGTGACCAAGGGCTATGCGATCTCCTCGGCGGGTCTTGCCGCGCTGGTGCTGTTCGGCGCCTATACCGCCGACCTCAACCACTTTTTTGGCGAGCTTTCGATCGACTTCTCGCTGGCCAATCCCTATGTCGTCGTCGGCCTGTTCCTCGGTGCCCTGCTGCCCTATCTGTTCGGGGCGCTGGCGATGACCTCGGTGGGCCGCGCCGGTGGCGCAGTCGTCGAAGAGGTGCGTCGCCAGTTCCGTGAGCATCCGGGCATCATGGAAGGCAAGGAAAAGCCCGATTATGCGCGCGCCGTCGATCTGCTGACCCGTGCCGCGATTCGCGAAATGATCGCGCCGAGCCTGCTGCCGGTCCTCGCCCCGATCGTCACCTTCTATGTGATCGAGGCGATCGCCGACCGCGCTTCCGCCTTCGCCGCGCTCGGCGCGCTGCTGCTCGGCGTTATCGTCTCGGGCCTGTTCGTCGCCATTTCGATGACGGCGGGCGGTGGTGCCTGGGACAATGCCAAGAAGTACATCGAAGACGGTCAGTTTGGCGGCAAGGGGTCCGAGGCCCACAAGGCCGCGGTGACGGGCGACACGATCGGTGATCCCTACAAGGATACTGCCGGCCCGGCCGTCAATCCGATGATCAAGATCACCAATATCGTGGCGCTTCTGCTGATCGCCTTCCTCGCTCACTGATCGAAAGGCGACGAGCGCCGCGCATCCGATGGATGCAAAGAAAAGGGCCTGGTCGGAATGTTTCCGGCCGGGCCCTCGCCATCTTATTTGCTGGTCGCTCTTGGTGGGCTGGCAAGAGCATGGCGCCTAAAGCTGTCGGTCGATGGCAAGGCTGGTCGGCTCCGGCATCAGGGTGCTGGAACGGCCGGCCGGCCCGTATCGGGCAAGTGGCTGCCGGCGTTTCTGGACCTCTTCGCCGATGGTGCGGATGATGCCCTCGGTCAGCGCCTTGCAGCGCAGCACCAGCCGCGCATGGTCGCGCAGCCGCCGGCGCAGGGCATCGCTTGCCGTGCGCAGGCGCTCACGCCGTGGCGAACCGGCCGGACCCAGCCAGCGGTCCGCCTCTTTCTGCAGAATCCGAAGAGTCTCGTGATATTCGGCGGCAAGCCGGTTTTTTTCACCGGTCAGGGCCTCGGCCTCGGAAATCCGGCCGCTGCGGATCAGAGCGTCTTCCTCATCGATAAGACGGCCGATCTGCTCGCCCAGCGAGACGAGCCGGGCGGCCGGTCCCTCAAGGGGAGCATCGCCGGTGGTCGCCGGCTGGACGGTATCATTCTTCATCGCTCATCCTCGACTGTTCGGATCAGCTCGGCGGATCCGCTTGCCGCCTCTCGTTCCTTTCCGGTCGCGCCATCCGGCGAAGCCGGTCCTGCCGTGTCGGGGCCGGCCTGCATCGCGGCCTGTGCCTTGACGAGCTCGCGATAGACGGCGTCGGCCAGGCCGACACCTCCGGCCTTGGCCATGGAACGTCCGAGTTCATCTACCAGCAGGCTCTGATAGACCTTGCCGGCATAGCCGCCACCCATCAGCGGATCCTCGCCGAGCTGCTCGAAGACAGGGGCGAGCATCTGGCTCAGGAATACCGCCTCGAAATCCTCGGCCGCCTCGCGCATCGAGCGCGGCTGCCGGGCGATGCCTGCACCGTCTGCCGGAACGATCGGAGGAGGAAGCGAAAGCGCGCCGGCGTCCATCGTCACATCACCTCGATTTCGGCCTGCATGGCGCCTGCCGCCTTGATCGCCTGAAGGATCGAGATCATGTCGCGCGGGCCGATGCCGAGCGCATTGAGCCCATCGACGAGATCCTGAAGCGTGACCGCGTCGCTGAGCACGGCAAGGCGACGGTCCTGACCGGTATCGACCTCGATCTGGGTGCGCGGCACGGTGCGCGTCTTGCCGCCCGAAAGCGCACCGGGCTGCGAAACCTGCGGATTCTCGCTGATCCGAATGGTGAGATTTCCCTGGGCGATGGCGACTTCGGAGATGCGCACGTCCGCACCCATGACGATGATCCCCGAGCGATCGTCGATGACCACCTTGGCAGGGAAGTCGGGAACCACTTCGACCTGTTCGATGCGGGTCACGAGTTCCGCCATCGATCCCATGTAGCCGAGCGGACGCTGCAGTTCGACCGTCGTCGGATCAAGCATCCGCGCCACCGGGCCGCCGAGCCGGTCATTGATCGCTTCGGCGATACGCCGCGCGGTGGTGAAGTCGGGATTGCGCAACGCGAGACGCAGCCGGTCGAGAGAGGAAAAGTCGAAGGCGAGCTCACGCTCGACAATTGCGCCATTTGCGATCCGGCCAGAGGTCGGTACCCCCTGGGTAATGCTTCCGGCCTCTCCTTGCGCGGAAAAGCCGGCAACCGCCACAGGGCCCTGGGCGACGGCATAGACTTCGCCATCGGCGCCGAGCAGCGGGGTGACAAGCAGGACACCGCCGCGCAGGTCGTCGGCATCGCCCATCGCCGCGACATTGACGTCGATGCGGCTGCCCTGCCGGGCAAAGGGCGGCAGATCGGCGGTGACCATGACAGCGGCGACATTGTCTGTCTTGACGTTCTGGGCGTCACGGGTATTGACGCCGAGCCGTTCGAGCATCGCCTCCAGGCTCTGCTGGGTGAAGGGGGCGTTGCGAAGCGTGTCTCCGGTACCATTGAGGCCGACGACGAGTCCGTAACCGACGAGCTGATTTTCGCGTACGCCTTCCACCATCACCAGATCCTTCAGACGTGAGGCGGCGGCCTTGGCAGGGGCGGTACCGAGCAGCGGTACCAGCGTCAGCATCAGCGTAGCCGCTGCGCCGATCCGGCATATCCGGCTTATCGAGCGAACTGCGTTCCATTCCCTGATGAAATGACGATGCTTCATCTTGCGGGCCCTTCTGCCATTCGACATGCGGGTGCCTCCCTATGGAGGGTTCCTGTTCGCTGCATCATCATGCGAGAAGCGTGCCAGATGTTGAGTTCATTTGGTCATGACGAATTTTCTTGGAATTTCAGGTCATTGTATCGCTCTTGCGGCTTTCGGTGGCGGCGTTGGAGCAGGCATTGCCTGCCGCGCGACACGCTGGCGGGGGAAGATCCTGCCCCCCCTGGCACCGCCCCTTGACATCGCCCCCCGGCATCGCTTGCTGGCGTCTGCCTGCATGGCGGCCTATCATGCCGGCGGCATGGGGGGGGAGGCGCCGCCAAGGCGGGAGATGATGGGCAGGAAAAGGAACCTTCGTCAGATGCGACGATTGAAACAAGGTGGCGGGATCCTGGCGCCTGTTCCTGTCGTTGTGCTGGTCATTCTTGTCGGGCTTCTTCCGCTGTCCTGGTCGCCGTCCCGAGCGGCGACGCCGGCGGCGGTGCCGGGCGAGGTCGTCGGCGAACTCGTCCATCATCGCATAGGCGAGGGCGAGACCTTCCTGCGCCTTGCCGCACGCTATGATGTCGGCTACATGGCCCTGCGCGCGGCCAATCCGGACATCGATCCCTGGGTGCCACCGGTCGGCACCCGGATCGTGATCCCGACGCGTCATATCGCCCCCTTCGCGCGCGGTGCACGGGTCATCGTCAATCGGGGCGAGCTGCGTCTTTATGCCTATGACGGGCAAGGGCGAATACGCTATGTCTTTCCCGTCTCGCTGGGCCGCGACGGGCTTGAGACTCCCTTGGGAGAGATCGCCATCGGCGCGCGCATCCCGGCGCCGGCCTGGTATCCGACCGAAGCGCATCGTCGGGAAAATCCCTGGTTGCCCAAGGCGGTACCGGCCGGGCCCGACAATCCGCTCGGCCGCTATGCCCTGCGGCTGGGGCAGACGTCCTATCTTCTGCATGGCACCAACCATCCGCTGTCGATTGGACGGACGGTCAGCCGCGGCTGCATCCGGCTCTATCCGCGCGACATCGCGGTGCTCTTCGACTTTCTCGCACGCGGGGACCGGGTGCGGATCATCGATGCGCCGGTGAAGATCGGGATCGGTCCGGCCGGCGACCGGCGCCCTTATCTGGAAGTCGCCCCATCGCCCGCGCAGCGCCGGGCGCTCGACGCTGGGCACGCAATGCCCTTTGATCCGGTTCTCGATATCACGGAAGTGGTGCGCCAAGCGCTGCCACCTGCTCTTCTTTCCCGCATCGACTGGAAGGCGGTGCGACAGACGGGCGAACAGCGAAGGGGCCTGCCGGTAGCGATCGGCCCCCGATTGGACGAAGCTACGGCCCGGATTCTGCTCACGCACTGGCACGCACATGCCGGCGCACGTCTGGTCACCGACACACTTCCGGCGGCATCTTCTTCCGGCAGGCGATGAAGACGACAGGATCGGTCGCTCCTGGACGCCGAAGGCTCCCCGTCGCGGGGATGGACAGGGCGGGGCATTCCTGCTTGTCTGGCGTCCGCTGCCGGAAAGACAATGAGAAGGGAGAAACGGGCGATGACGATGAAACTCTATGGTGGGCGGCTCAGCCCATACTATGAACGGGTGATGATCGTACTCGACATCAAGGGCCGACCGGACGCCGTGGAAGAGGCGGGCGTACCCGGCGAGTTGGGCTCGCAGGAGTATCGCGCGATCAATCCGATCGGCAAGATCCCCGCACTGGCCCTCGAAGACGGCACGATCATTCCCGAAAGCGCCGTCATCTGCCGCTATTTCGATCGCATCTTCCCGACGCCGCCGCTGATTCCCGATGACGCGCGGGCGATGGCGGATGTCGAGCTCGCCTGTCGCATCGCCGACCTCTATGTCGCGCCCGCTCTGGTGCCGCTGTTTCAGGCGACCCGCGAGGGGTGGGAGAAGGGCGAGCGTCTCGATGCCGCAATCGCCGATTTCGGGGCGGCGCTCGACCATCTCGAGCACTACATGCGAGTTTCGCCTCCTGCCGGTAACGAAGGCTGGACGCTGGCCGATGCGACGCTGCTGCCGATCTTCTTCTATGTCGCGATGATGGGCGCTCGCCATGGTTTCGATCCGTTTGCCGGCCGGCCGCGCATCAGTGAATGGTATCGCGGCATCATGGAAAGCGACCGCGCGCAGGCGTCGCATGCCGGCATGCAACAGGCCCTTCAGGCGTTTCTGGCCGCGCGCGGCTGATACAGGGGCGAGGAGAAGGAGCGCAATGGGCGAGGTCAATCCGATCGAGATCGAGTTGACGGTGAACGGTGAAACCCGGCGATGCCGGGTGATGCCGCATCGTCTGCTGGTCGAATTCCTGCGTGAGGATCTGGGGCTGACCGGCACTCATGTCGGTTGCGACACGGCGCAATGCGGTGCCTGCACCGTGCTCTGGAACGGGCGGCCGGTAAAGGCCTGCAATACGCTTGCCGTTGAAGCGGCCGGCGCAGCGATCACCACCATCGAAGGGCTGGCACCTTCGCCCAAGGGGATAGCGGACGAGGCGGCCTGGCACCCGATGCAGCGCGCCTTTCACGAGCATCATGGCCTTCAGTGCGGCTTCTGCACGCCGGGGATGATCATGGCCGCGATCGGCATTGCCGAGCGGCACGGTGATGCCCTCGACGAGGAGACGGTGCGCGCCGAGCTGGAAGGCAATCTATGCCGCTGCACCGGCTATCAGAACATCGTCGACGCTGTGCTCGCCGGGGCGCGGGCGATGACGCCGGCGGCCCAGCGGGGAGACGGCTGACATGCGACCTTTCACCTATAGCCGCCCCGGCGACATTGCCGAGCTTCGCCGGCTCTTGGCCACGGCGGGTGACGATGCCCGATTGCTAGCCGGCGGACAGACGCTGATCGCGACCATGAAACAGGGACTGGCGGCGCCTGAAGCGCTGATCTCGCTCGCCGGTATCGATGAGCTGACGGGAATCCGGGTGGAGCAGGAAGCGCTGGTGATCGGCGCGATGACGCCGCATGCCGACATTGTCCGCAGCGAAGAAGTCCGCGGGCGGATTCCGGCGCTGACAACGCTCGCCAATGAGATCGGCGACCCGGCGGTGCGCGAGAAGGGGACGATCGGCGGCTCGATCGCCAACAATGATCCGGCGGCCGACTGGCCGGCGGCGCTTCTTGGGCTGGACGCAGTGGTCACCACCGATCGTCGTGAATGGTCGGCATCGGACTTTTTCACCGGCATGTTCGAAACCGCCCTCGCACCCGGTGAAGTGATCGTCTCGGTCCGCTTCCCCGTGCCGCGGCGCGGTGCCTACGCCAAGTTTCCCAATCCTGCCTCACGATATGCGGTGGTCGGTGTCTTCGTGGCGGAAGGTGCGGACGGTACGCCACGGGTGGCGGTGACCGGCGCGGGGCCGGTCGTCTTCCGCTGGGCCGAGGCCGAGGCCCGTCTTGCCGATCACGGGTTCAGGCCTGATGCCCTCGACGGGCTTTCCCATCCAGAAAACGGCCTCAATGACGATATCCATGCAAGCGCAGGCTATCGCGCCCATCTGATCGGCGTCATGACCCGCCGGGCGCTGACCCGGCTGGCGGCGGCGGACGAGGCGGCCGAATGATCAAGGAGATTCACGGCGATTGCGCCCTCACCGCCCGGTCTATATCACAGATTCGGGGGCGCGCTGAATGATCGAGGAGGTTCGCGGCGATTGCGCCCTGCTTGCGCGTTTCCGGAACGTTTTTTCCAGCCCCGCCTTCGATCTGCTCGGCGGCGAAGTGTTGGCGATGGACGGTGAGGAGGGGCGATCGAAGATCCGTTTCCGGCCCCGCCCCGAATTCTGCAATCCGCTGGGTTTTGTGCAGGGGGGGTTTCTGACGGCGATGCTGGATTCGACCGCCGCGATTGCCGCCATCGCGCTGACCGGCGTGACCCGTTTCATGCCGACGATCGAAATCAAGACCAGTTTCATCGCCCCGGCACCCTGCGAGCCGCTCGTCGGGATCGGTCAATGTCTGCATCTCGGCCGGCGTACGGCCTTTCTCGAAGGGGCGCTGTACACGCAGAAAGGTGAGCAGCTGCTCGCCCACGCAACTGCCACTGCGCGGCCGATGCCGATCGAGCGGGTGCGGCGTTTTGCCGGCCTTTCCCCCTGAATCGCCGGGGCAGTCGGACGGCCGGGATAGTGACCCGAGCGGCCGGTGGATGTGGGAAGACTCATTGGACATGCACTTTTTGCGTGACTCGTCGTTAGGAATTCGTTAACTTTTTATCAGGGTGTGCAGCCGGCACGTTTTTCGTGGGCAGGGCCGTGCTTCCGTGGAAACGGTTGAATTGTTCCGAAACAGGCGAGGGGGCCGATCATACATGAGCGAGCAGATCAGGGACGAGGGTGGTTTCGTCGGTGAGCAGGAGCTTGCCCTGCTGACGCATGAGGAGGAAACGGCGCTGGATCGCTATCACCGGGTGACGGCGGATCTCGGCAATCCGATTCTCGGCCATCTTGGTGGTGAGGCGCTGGAAATGGACGAGGAGGCGGGCGAATGCCTGATCGCCTTCGCACCGCGTGACGAATTCTTCAACCCCTTCGGCAGCGTACAGGGCGGCGTCGTCGCGGGCATGCTGGATTCGACGGCCGCGATCGCGGCGGTCGCGAAATCGCGCTTCACGGTGATCACCCAGACGCTGGAACTGAAGACCAGCTATGTCATGCCGGTCGTCGTCCACTCTTTGAAGGCGCGCGGGCGCTGCATCCGGCTGGGACGCAGCGTGATCTTCAGCGAAGCCGATCTGTTCGACGACAAGGGAAGGCTGCTGGCGCGCGCCAGCATGACCGGGCGGCCGGTTCCGCTCGACGAGGTGCGGGCGCTCAAGCGGCGTGCGGATGATCTGAAACGCAAGATCGCCCAGCGCTGAGCCGTGCGGCCATCAGCCTTGCCGGGTGTGGCTGTTGCTTGAATCACCGGAATCGAGATTGGCCAGATAGTCTTCGACATCCTCGCGCAGCCGGCCTGCGATGCTCTGCAGGTTGGATGCGGCATCCGCCACCTGTCCTGCTGCTGCGCCGGTTTCCTGGATGTCCTGAACGACCTCTGCGATCTTTGCCGAAATCCCCGCCGTTGCCTTTGCGGCCTGGGCGATGGTGCGGCTGATTTCGGCTGTAGAGGCCTGCTGTTCCTCGGCCGCCGCCGCGACGGTAGAGGAGGCTTCGTCGATGCGGCGGATCTGCTTGCCGATGGCGTCGATTGCGCCGACGGTTTCTTCGCTGGCCTTCTGCACCTCTTCGATCCGTTGCGAAATGTTTTCGGTCGCCTTCTGGGTCTCTCCGGCGAGGGTGCGAACCTCGGCGGCCACCACCGAGAAGCCTCTGCCGGCCTCGCCGGCGCGAGCGGCCTCGATCGTCGCGTTCAACGCCAGCAGATTCGTCATGTCGGCAATTTCATCGATCATGCCGATGACCTTGTTGATGTCCTGGGTCAGATCCCGCATCCGCTCAGCCGAGCGCGCGACCGCCTGTTGCTGATCGACGGTTTCGCGGGCAATGCGAGAGGACTCGGCGATCTGCGCTGCGATCTCGGTAACCGAGCCGGCGAGCTGCTCGGCTGCGCTTGCGACCATCTGGGCATTCTCGGAAGCGAGTTCGGACGCGCTCGATACTTCGGCCGCCCGATTCTGCGAAGTGGCGAGCGAGTGATCCATCGCATGATGGGCCTGATCGAGTTCGCGTGCGGCACCCACCACCGCTTCCAGCGAAACGAGAACCTGGCCCTCCAGCAGCTCGATGACCGAACGGGCGAGCGCGCGCTGGCGTTCGAATTCGCTCTCCAGCTGTCGTCGCTGCTTTTCTTCCGCCGCCCGCTGGGCCTGTTCGGCACGCTCGCGCTCGGCCTGCCGTTCGGCCTGTTCGCGTTCGCGCTGCTCCTGCATCTTTCGGATTTCCAGGGCATTGTCCCGGAAGACCGCGACGGCGCGGGCCATGTCGCCGATTTCGGAGGGATGATCGACCATCGGGATGGCGACCTCGAGATCGCCATCGGCAACCTTCTTCATGGCGGTGGTAACCGAATGGATGGGCCGGATCACGGTTCGTTCGGTGGTCAGGATGATGCCGGTGACACCGGCGAGGATGAGCAGCAGTGTGACGATCGCGGTTCGCGCGGCAAGGGCACTGGTCGCATCGACACGCCGGGCCGCCTGCTGGGCATTGGCGCGCAGCCGCTCGAGCAGTTTTTCCAGGATTTCGTCGTTTCGGGCGACGAGCACACGCGCCTTGGCCATCAGCTGGTTGCCGGCCTCCTGCTCTTCCATGACATAATGGTCGAGCGCTTCGAGCGAAAGCCGTGCGACCTCCTTGGCGTTGGCGACCAGCAGTTCACCTTGCCCGACGTCAAGTTCCCCGCCGATTTCCTCGATGAGCATGGCGAAGACCTCGGCGTGGCGCGCCGCCTTCTTCTCGGCTTCTTCGGAGAGCGAATTGGCCAGATCGGCATACCAGTACTTCATGTTGTCGAAGGCGGTGATCGCCCGATTGGCCTGTTCCAGGGTGTCGAGATAGGCGCTCTGTCGTTCGGTTGCCGAGCGTGAGCGCGAGGTTTCTACGACCACAAACAGCGAGCCGAGAGTGGCAACCAGGGCCAGCGAGCCGACCAGCGCGAAGGTCTTGCCGCGAATGGAGAGATGGGCGATCCGTTCGGTCAGGCGTTTGATCATGATCCGGAACTTTCTTGTCGCATCGCGCCCCTTGTCGGGAAATCCCCGGCATCATCCGCGGGGTCCGCCCGTTCCCCGTGCCCGGGCCGGCCCCCCTTACCCTTCTGGTTCAGTGCTCGAATCTGAAGACGACCTTCGTTTCGGGAGGCAGGGTATCGACCTCATCGGCGGAGACGACCGAAAAGGCGCCCGGATACTTGCCGACGAGGCGCAGCAGAATGCGGGCCGAACCGACCGCGCGCGGCGGGGTTTCACCCTTGGTTTGCTTCAGCCTCAGCCAATGATTGTCCAATGCCGATGCATTCATGCCGAGCACTTCGGCGGCGAAGGCCGTTTCAGCCGGTGAGCCGGCGGGCCGCGCCAGCGGCCTGGCCGGCAGGCCGCCGGGCCAGTTGGTCTGCTCTTTCAGGAAGAGGTGCTTGACGACCTCTTTCATGGCGTCTCCCTTGGCGGCATCGGGATTGGCGGCATTGGCGATCACCATATATTCGGCCGCATGGGCGCTGCCGCCGGCGATCGGGAACGTCACAAGAGCGGCGAGCGCAAGTAGCGCGGCCAGGATCGCGGGCATACGCCGTGTCGGCCCGCCTTGCGGTTCTTCGCACCGTCCCCCCGGATGCATTGAACGATCGTCCTTCATCATCTTCTTCCTCCCTGACGCTTCAGAACGAGAAGGTGGCCGAGAACTGGTAGTTCTCGGCATTCGCCTTTGGCAGACCGAGAGCCGCCTGGAAATGGTCGCGCCGGGCGATCAGCCGCAGGTGGATATCGGGGTCCGGCTTGAAGGTGATGCCCACCGCATGTTCGGTACGGTCGCCGCGTCCGCTGCCGTCATCGAGGAAATCGAAACGATAGAAGGCGGTCCATTGATCATCGAGCCGGAAGGCCGGCTGGGTGTAGAAGGCGAGACGGTTGCCACCGGCATCTTCATCGGTGGCGAACAGCTCGGTCTTCCAGAGTACCGGGCCCTTGTCATAGAGCAGGTCGCCGCCGGCCAGCCAGTACTGCGTGCCGGTTCCGGCGCGCTTGCCGCCGCCGACATTGGCACCGAGCGTGAAGCCCGTGTCACCGAAGCGATAGAAAAGGCGGCCGCCATAGTTGAAGTGGTCGGAGTTGCCGACGAAACTGGCCGCATAGGCGGCATAGCCCAGAGTCCCCTTGCCACCGAATCCGGCGAAGGTCTGGCCGGACAGCTTCAACCCGTTCATGAAGTTGGCGAAGATCGTCTGACCGCCGAAGGGCCGCAGGAACTGCGGCTGTTCAGGATCGAGCAGAATGGCGGGAAAGTGTTCGATATTGATGATGCCATGCGGCGTGATGAAGCGACCGATCTCGAGATTGAGCAGGTCGCTGTGGTGATAGTTGGCGGTGGCGATCACCAGCGGCGTCTTGGAGACGACATTGAAATTGGGATCAAGACGCGCTGCCGGGTCGGTGTAGTTGATCCCGGATTCGCGGATGAAGGCCTGGGCGACGAAGACCGACCAGTTCTGTGACAGCTTGGCCCGTGCCAGCAGCTCGAATGTCAGGCGGTTGAAGGATGCCTCGGTGTTCTGCTTGCCATCGACCAGTGTCGCGGCGGTGTGGAGGAAACCGCCGATGTCGAGACTGTCGGCGTTGAAGACTCTCGCAAGAGCGCGCGAGCCGACCTTCTCGTCGGTTTCGATGGCGATGTCCTCAATCTCGTCAAGTCGTGCATCAGTGGAGGCCACCTGTTCGCTCAATGCATCGATCCGGCGCGCCAGATCAGTTCCGGCCGGCGCTCCAGCGCCAGCCCCCTTTTGCGCCTTCAGACGCGCCACTTCCTGACGCAACGCATCGACCACTCCAAGAACTTCCGACAAGCGTTTCTCCAACGTCGCTATGCGATCCGATTCGGAGCTTTTCCCCGCATCGGTACCGGAATCCTGAGGACTGCCGGCAGCCATGGCGCTGCTACCATCAAGTGCAATTGTCAGCGCCAGCATGCTGACCAGCGCGCAGATGCCCGACCGCTGCTTCAAGAAGCGCTTGGAGTGATTCTTCGACACGGCGTTGCTCCCATGAGTTCTGTGATCATTGCGCCCGCTGACAGCCACCATTATTCAAATTCTTTTAAAATTGTCCTAACAATTTACGATGACGTTTCATTGTTTACAGATAGATAGAGGGAATTTGATTCGACTGGAGGTGGTTCTTTGCCGGATGATCAGTTGACATAGGAAATGGTCTGTCATGAGAATGCCAATCGATGCTCCATGGGCGTACTAAGAACATGTATTAATGCTGTTATATCAATATGATAACATGTTATGGGGCAGATATGTTCGCGGTATTCATCTGTCATGATGTGGGCAGTCGATGACATCCGGCTGCGCAAGATCTCATGAAATAATCCAATAATTATATGTGAAAAAGGGACGTCCATGAACGGGGCCCGACACGCTTCGGCACTGGCATCATGCTGACGCGTGCGAGTTAATGAATTCCCTCGTGATCGCCAGGTTCACATCTCACACGTGTAGCGACCGTCCGACGGCATGTCCGTTTCACGGTCTGACGGCAGATCCCCTGCGCATGCCGGGGTCGGCCGGGCGACATCATGGGGGAAAGTTTCTCTCTTGCTGGTGAAACAAGTCATCGCTTGTCGAAACATGGATCATCGGCTGATATCGTCGGCAATGGCAGCCGCCCCATCACCGGGGGCGCGATGGCGATGACCGGACATGGTGGCTGCACGAAGACAGGGAAGGCAGGGATGATGCCCAGGGTTCGACGGCCGGTGATACCGGCCCTTCTGCTGATGTGGCCGTTGTTGAGCGCGATACTGGCGGCCGCAGGCCCTTTGCAGGCGGGCGTTGTCGCCGTGCAGAGCGAAAACGATCTCTATGGCGATGGTGAGGATCGCTGGTACACGAATGGTGCGCGCCTCGTCGTCGGCCTCGATCGCGATCGCCAGCCGAAGGGCTTGGGCTGGCTGCGGGACATTCTCTTCTTTCTGCCGCGCACCGGCGATCGTCATCAGCGTTATCAGTTCGCACTCGGCCAGAGCATGTTCACCCCACGCACGATCAAGATCGCCGCGCCGATCGCCGGAGACCGTCCCTATGCCGCCTGGCTTCAGGGCGAAGCGGGGCTGGCCCTCGATCGCAGTCGGGGCCAGCGCGACGAACTGATCGTCTCGCTCGGGGTCGTCGGACCGCCGGCGCTTGGTCGCAAGACGCAGACGGCGGTGCACAAGCTGGTAAACTCCCCGATCCCGCAGGGCTGGGCGCATCAGATCCGCGCCGAACCGACGGTGCAGGCCTTCTATACCCACATGTGGCGTCTCGACCTTCTGCCCTCCGGCCACTGGATCGAGGCCCGTGCGGTACCGTTCGCCGGCTTTGATCTCGGTACCGTCTCGGTGGCTGGTGATGCGGGGATCGCGCTTCGCCTCGGCCACCGGCTGGCTCCTGGCCTGCCGCCCCGGATTCCCTCAGCGATCGTCGGCAGCGGCTTTGCACCGGTCGATGACGGGCATTTCGGCTTCGAGATCTTTGTCGGAATGGGTGGCCGGCTGGTCGGCCGTAACATGTTTCTTTCCGGCACCCTGTTGCGTCACGATCCGGTGACCGTCCGACCGCGCCGCGGGCTTCATGAACTGGCGCTCGGCGGTACGCTGCGCTATGGCGGCGTCAGGCTCGTCTATGGCTATTATCTGCTCGGGCGCGAATTTCGCGGTCAGCCGGAAGGGCAGGGCATCGGTCACATCACCTTGTCCTTTTCCTTCTGATGCCGCGATTGCCAAATGCGGCTGCGATTGGATAGCGTGCCCGACGATCCACTCGTTACAGGGAAAGGCACGAGGATGAAAGGCGATCAGCGCAATGAGGCGGCCAGCCCGGTCGAGGAATGCGGCATCGCGCCCACCCACGCCCTCAGTTTGCAGGACAAGGCGGCGATCCTCTCGGAAGCGCTCCCCTACATGCGGCGCTATGCCGGGGCGATCTTCGTCATCAAGTACGGCGGGCACGCGATGGGCGACGAGGCGATCCGCCGTCGCTTCGCCGAGGATATCGTGCTGCTGCGTCAGGTCGGAATCCGGGTCGTCGTCGTCCATGGCGGCGGTCCGCAGATCGGTTCGATGCTCAAACGCCTCAAGATCCGCAGCGCCTTCGTCGATGGCCTGCGGGTGACCGATGCCGAAACCGTCGAGGTGGTCGAGATGGTCCTCTCGGGCCTGGTCAACAAGTCGCTGGTCGCCGCCATCACCCGAGCCGGCGGCATGGCGGTCGGGATCTCGGGCAAAGACGGCGGTTTCGTCGAGGCGCGCCCGCTTGAGCACCGTCGCCGCGACCCGACCAGCCATATCGAGGAGGTGCTCGACCTCGGCTTCGTCGGCGAGCCGGCGCGCGTCGATCCCTCTCTGCTGATGCGCTTTCTCGATGCCGGGCTGACGCCGGTGGTCGCGCCGATCGGGCTGGGGCCGGCCGGAGAGACCTTCAATATCAATGCCGACACCATGGCCGGTGCGGTGGCGGCGGCGCTCAAGGCCAAGCGCTTCATGCTGCTGACCGATGTCGAAGGCATTCTCGATTCGCAAGGCCGACTGATTGCCGAACTCAGCCATGATCAGGCCGCCGAGATGATCGCCGCCGGCACCATTCACGGCGGCATGATCCCGAAGGTGCGGACCTGTCTGCAGGCGGTCGAAAACGGTGTCGATGCGGCGGTGATCCTCAACGGCCGGGTACCGCATGCGCCGCTGCTTGAAATCTTCACCGAGAGCGGCGTCGGCACGCTTATCCGTCCTTCTCAGGGGGAATAGGATGATGACGGCATGGCCTTCCGGTGCGGGCGAGGCGCTGGCGATCTCGGGTCTGGCGGCGCTGCTCGGGCTCGTCGGTCTGTGGCTGGCGACCCGGGCGGACCGCTGGGAGCTCGAACATCCGGTGCCGGTGGCTGGCTTTACCGCCGGCATCCTGCTGGGTGCCGCCTTCCTGCACCTGTTGCCCGAAGCGCTGCAGCGCCTTGTCCTCATCGAACGGGCGGTCGTCTGGGGCGGGGCGGCGGCGCTTGGCGGCTATCTGATGATGACGCTCGCCACCGTCCTGGTTTCGCGCGTACGCGCCGCCGAAGTCGCCCATCAGGAGGCAGGTGCGCTGGCGATGCTGCCGATCATCGGCATCGGCCTGCATGCTCTTACCGACGGGATCGCCTATGCGGTCGGTGCCGAGGCGAAGGCGGCGGCGCTGCCGCTGCTGGGGCTGGGTCTGACGCTTCACAAGATACCCGAAGCCCTCGTCGCCCATGGCCTCGTTCGCGAAGGCGGCGGCAGTCCTCGGCAGGCAATACTGGTGACCCTGCTTGCCGTGGTACTCGCCACCCCCGTCGGCACGCTCGCGGCACTGCCCTTCGTTGCTCACATCGGCCCGGCGGGACTGGCGATGCTGATGGCGGCAACCGCCGGGGCGCTGGTGCAGATCGCTGCCTCTCACCTGCTGCCCCATGTCGAACATGAACCGGGCCGCGGTGGCGGACCGGCCTTTCTCGTCGGTCTTGCGGTGGCGCTGGCCGGTGCCTTTCTGCTGGGGCACGCCTGAAGTCCGAGGCTGGGCCGCCCGGTGCGCACCCCCAATCGGCGGTGGCCGGGCCTCTCACGATTGAACTATCATGACCCTTTCCAATGGATCGGGCTCGAAGGACACAGGCCGAGGAAAGGACATGCGACGATCGATCCGGCATCCGGCAGCGGCCGGTAAGGGAAGGCGGCGGTTCTTCCGTCTCACCATCCTGCTGTTCGGCATGCTGGGGGCGGCCATCCTGGCGCTTGCCCGCATCCCCGTTCCCCATGATCCGCCGGATCTGCGGCTCAAGGCGATCCGAATCTTCGGCCCGGCGCCAGGGGCGGCTGATCGTGCGCAGAACCCTGTCACGCTTATCGGCATCTCGCCGTGGATGGCGGCGGCGGACTATCGCTCGGCCGCCGCCTTCGAAGCGAAGGTCGAAGGCTATCTCGAGGCGGCCGAGGCACAGGGCCTTATGGGGCCGCGCAGCATCGTCGTGCTGCCTGAGTATTTCGGCACCTGGCTGGTCGCGATGGATGCGCCGGGTCAGACCTTTCGTGCGCCATCAACAGGCCTTGCGATGCTGCCGCTGATCTTCGCGCAGCCGCGGGCGTTTCGTTCCGCTCTTGCCCGCTCGCACGAGCGCGACCGGATCGCCGCGGCGATCTTCCGGATGCGTTCACCGGCGATGGCGGCCGCCTGGCAGGATGTCTTCTCGCGCCTTGCGCGCCGCCATCAGGTGACCATTGTCGCCGGCTCGATCGTGCTCGAGGATCCGGTCGTGCGCGAGGGCCGTCTCGTTACCCGGCCGGGCCAGCTCTACAATGTCTCGGGCGTCTTCCATGCCGACGGTCGGCTTGATCCGGCACTGGTCCGCAAGGTCTATCCGATCCCCAGCGAAACGCCCTTTCTGGCCGCCGCAGCCAGTGAAGAACTTCCGGTCTTCGAGACCGGCTTCGGCCGGCTCGGCGTGCTGATCTGCGCTGATTCCTGGTACCCGGACACCTTCGCGCGGCTGAAGGCGCAAGGGGCGGAATGGATCGCCGTCCCCTCCTTTCTGCAGCCGGACGGCGCTTGGGATCGTCCCTGGGGCGGCTATCTTACGAAGCTGCCCCCCGATGTTGACGGCAGTGCTGCCGGCAGCATCACCGAGGGCGAGGCATGGCTGCGCTTTGCCCTCGCCGGTCGGTTTCCGGCCTCGGGGGCGGTTGCCGGCATCAATGTCTTCCTCAAGGGTGAGCTGTGGGGCCTGGGCGCCGATGGCCGCACCACCGCCGTGATCGGGGCAAGCGGCATCGCCGTCTCGCCGGTCGCAGATGGCGCCGACATTCTGGCGGTGCGGGTGGCGACGGCACAGCCGTGAAGGGATTCCAGGCTCAATGAACGCGGGGGCGCGATGGCGTTTCACACCAAGTGGATGAGGCGGTCGGGCGGGAAGGCGAGGCGCACGCGCGTGCCTTCGCCGGGGCGGCTGTCGATCGCAAGGTGGCCGTCATGCGCTGTCAGATATTCCCGGATCAGGGACATGCCGATGCCCGCGCCCTCATAGGAGCGGGAAAGCTCGGCATCCTTCTGCCAGAAGAATGAACCGAGACGCGCAAGGGTATTCTTGTCCATGCCGATGCCGTGATCGACGATTTCGAAAAAGAGAGGGCCGGCCTCATTCTCTTCGCCGGGCTGCAAGGCAACCCGCAGCGCGATCGGTTCGGGCGGTGATGAGAATTTGTGGGCATTGTCGAGCAGGTGATCGAGCATTCGCCCCACCCGCCGGACATCGCAGATCAGGGCGGGCAGATCATCGGCGATTTCGAGGTGAATGCCGTTCTCGTCGCGCCCGTATCGGCGCATGGCACGTTCCCCTGCCCGTCGGGCGAGCATCGCAGGATCCTCCTCCTGCTCTTCCAGAACCAGCCCACCATCCCTTGCGCGAGCGAGCTCGAGCAGGTCTTCGAGCAGGCCGAGCAGTCGCCGGCCGCTCGCGACGATGTCTTCGGCATAGTCGCGATAGCGCGCATCGCCGATCGGCCCATGCATCTCGCGGGCGAGCATCTCGGCAAAGCCGATGGTGGCATTGAGCGGCGTCTTGAACTCGTGACTCATATTGGCGAGCAGTGCCGTCTTCGCCCGGTCGGCGGCCTCGGCGCGTTCCTTGGCGATGCGCAGCGCCGCTTCCTGCGCCTTGCGCCGCTCGATCTCGGTGTGCAGCTCGGCGGTGCGCTCGGCAATGAGATCCTCGAGATGTTCCTGGTACCCGCGCAACTGGATGATCATGGCAAAGATGTTGGCCGCCGAACGCAGGAAGGAGACCTCGCGTTCGTGCAGCTCATAGCCGTGCGGCAGATACAGCACCATGACGCCGAGCAGTCGCTCGCGGCTCAGGATCGGCACGATATAATGACCGTGCGGTTTCATGCCGTCGAAACGGTGCTCGTGGCGTTCGTCCACGCATCCGACATGCAGCAGCTGGCGGGAAGCGGCGACCCGCCCGCACAGGCAGCAGCCATAGGCGACGCGGCGGCACATACGGTGGATCTCGTCTCCCAGATTGCGCTCGACAAGCAGAGTAAGCTCTCGGGCATCCTCGTCGGCGATGAAGATGCCACCCTTGTGCTCGACCCTCAGCCAGCGGGTCGAAAGCACGAGATCAAGGCAGCGGGTGAGCATCTCGTCGACGCCGAGCGGCTCGGTCGCGGTGTCGAGCATGCGGGCCAGAATCGCTTCGCTTTCCAGCCAGATATCGAGTTCGCGGGTTCGGCGATCCTCACGCTGAGGATCGAAGGCATCGCAGGTTTCGCGATCCTCGGCACCCTTCCCGGAAATCGAGACTTCGGACGGCATCAGGCGGATGTCTCCCGACATTAACCCATGATCGGTGCTGCGACATTATGTCCCATCTGATGTAGAAAGGGTTAATCTGTCGTGGAGATTGCGGAAATCGTCGGGGTTCAGTCCGAACTTTCGTCGAATTCCTGCTTCAGTCGGGCAAGGGCGGCCTCTGCCTCGCCTCGTCTGTCGCACGCAATGGCGGCGAAGATTGCCGGTTCATGTTCCGCGATCCGGTGACGCAGCCCGGCGCGAAAGGCTGGCTCGCGAGCCGCTTTCGCATGTCGGCGCCAGCCAGCGGCTCCTAGAGATGGCGGGAAGTGCCTTGCCATCCATTCCTCTTCGAAGAAGGCGGGCCGGAAGAATGAGATGCAGGGCGTCATCGTGCCGGTGAAGGCGGCCTGCGGCGCACCGCTCGTCGGCAGGTGGACGATCATGCTTGCGGTTGTTGCCGATGGCCTCCAGGGACGCAGGCGGCCACCCCAGTGCATGCAGATGTCGCGGTTCGATCCGCCGGAAAAGCCGTCGCCATTCGCGTGATGGCGCAGCACCCTGGCGAGCGCGGCAAAGGATGGGCCCTCACCGCTCGCCATTTCGTCCAGCAGCCGCTCGGCGACACAGCGGCGCCAGCGCCCGCCGGCGATCCGGGTGACATGACGGGCGGTATGGGCCTTTGCGAAATCGCCCCGCGTGAAGCCGCCGCCCGAACGCACCCAGTCCTCGTGCAGGCGATAGTCGTTCGAGATCGCGGCATAACGCTCGACCGGTTTTGCCGCCCATTCTCGCCCTGCCGTCTCGAGGATGATGGCGCCCCGCCGGTCGGCGATCAGGAAGCTGTTGTCATAGGCAAAGCGCTTGTTGCGCCAGCCGGCCGGGCCGCCCTGACCGAAGCGTTCGAGCAGATCCGTTATCACCGCGAGCGCCGCTTCTGCGCTTGCCGCCCGCTCAAGGCCGAGACGTACCAGGTCCATGCCGAGCAGCCGCGGCTTGAGACGATCCCGTCTGCGCGAGAAGACCGCCTCATTGCCGATCGCGACACCATGTTCATTGACGCCCATCTCGGCGCCCCAGATCCATGCGGGGCGCGAGATCAGGACGGCATGCCGGTCTGCGACCTGCGGGATTTCCAGATAGGTGACCTTCAAGCGGGCGGCATGGTCGCCTGAGACGCGGGGGTGGAATTCGACATGCTGCGGTTCGTCCGGCTCGCGGTCGGAATTCTTCGCCAGCCACCAGCCGCCGCCTTGAGGGTCCGCAATGGTCAGCGTGTCACACATGAGATGATCGATCCTTCGCGGTGACGTCCGCCTCAGGCTTCAGCCAACGCTTCCCTTACTTCCTGCGCGGTGCGTTCGGCCGCTTCCAGCGCGCCCTCGAAATAGCCATACCAGTGCCGCGCCGTTTCGGTGCCGGCGAAGTGCAACGGGCCGATCGGCGCGCGAAGTTCGTCACCGTATGATGTCCAGGTTCCGGGCCCCATCAGGGCCGCATAGCAGCCGCGCGTCCATTCCTGCGCTCCCCAGTCGCGATCGACATAATCGATCGGCGAGCGCGCCTGGTCGCCGAAGAACTCCGCAAACGAGTTGAGCACCGCCGCACGGCGCTCCTCTTCGGGGGCAGCTCCCCAATGATCCGCGGCCGGGCCGGTGATGAAACCCATCAACAGCCCCGCCGTCCTGCCGGCCTCGGTGTTGTCGAACATGACCTGGACAGGGCCGTTGCCGCCGACCGCCTCGCCGGACAACCCCTGTTCGCGCCAGAAAGGACGGGGGTATTGCGCGATGCATTTGATCGCGCGGCCCGCCGGCATGCGCTGCCAGAGCCGATCGCGGCGCGCCGGCAGGGCGGGCGCGAAGCGGATGCGGCGCAGCTGATTGGGCGGCAGCGCGCAGATCGCCCGCTTGGCCGGCACCGCACCGCGCGGCGTGTGGGCGAGCACGCCCGTATCCCGCCACTCCAGCCGCTCGACCGGGGTGTCGAGCAGAATCTTCACGCCCTCCCGGCGCGCAGTCGCGGCCATCGCCTCGGCAAGGCCGGCCATGTCGCCATGGACTCGATCCTGCTGGGCGCCGTTCTCGACATCGAGCAGAGCACGAAGCGTCCCGCCCGAGCGCGCATAGAACAGCGCGTGCAGCAGGGAAAGCTCCTCCGGCGAGGTGGCGAAGACCGCGCCGATGCCGATCGCGAACAGACGCCGGGTGCGTCGCGCATGCAGATTGCCACGGATCCATTCGTCGAGCGTCATGCGGTCGAGGCGCCCGGCATCCGGATGATCCTGCGGCCGTTCGGGGTCGAGGCTCGCAGCCAGCCTTTCGAAGCGGGAGAGCGCCAGATGCAGCTCGAGCAGCTCATGCGGCGGCAACGGCGGGACGAGCCCGCGATAGCGTCGGACACGCCGACCGAGTTTGAGCAGATGATCGCCACGGTGATAGAGCGGATAGGTGGAAAACCCGGCCTCTTCGATCCAGCGATAGAGACGGTCCTGTCCCGGCCCGACCCATTGCCCGCCGATATCGACCGTATCGCCATTGGCGAAGCGGTGCCGTTCGGCACGACCGCCGACGCGCTCGCGGGCCTCAAGGATGATGGTGGACAGCCCCGCCTTTTGCGCGAGGAGGGCGGCATGCAGCCCGGAAAAGCCGGCCCCGATGACGAGCAGGTCTGTCGTCTCAGGATCGGTCATGACGCCTATTCCCCCCTGTCGATCTGTCGCCGGTGATTGCTGGAGCCTAGCGCGTCGCCTGCCGGATTCGCCATCTACCGGATGAAGGGGGGTGGGCGAAAGGCTTGTGCTGTTCCGCTCGCAGGAACTTCCTCAGCGTTCGGCAAGTGCTGCGATCTCGCGACGGAGTTCGGGAATGCCTTCTCGCTTCACGGCGCTGGTCAGCAGCATCCGGGGATGACAGGCGATGAAGCCCTCCAGATCCTCCCCCATCTTCCGGGGCAGCGCCTCGAGCTCGCGGGGTTTCAGCTTGTCGATCTTGGTGCAGACGATCTGGTAGCCGACCGCCGCCTCGTCGAGCAGCTTCATGATCTCACGGTCGTTCGGCTTGATTCCGTGGCGGGCGTCGATCAGCAGCATTACCCGCTTCAGATTCGGCCGACCGCGCAGATAGTCGAGGATCAGCGCGTTCCAAGCCCGGACCTCGCGCTTCGGCGCCTTCGCATAGCCATAGCCGGGCAGATCGACAAGCCGGAGCGCGACGCCTGCCCCGGCCTCCTGATGCCCGAGCCGGAAGAAGTTGAGCTCGCGCGTGCGGCCCGGCGTGTTGGAGGTGCGCGCCAGCGCCTTCATCCCGACGAGCGCATTGAGCAGCGAAGACTTGCCGACGTTCGAGCGCCCGGCAAAGGCGACCTCGGGCAGCTCGCTTGTTGGCAGGTCCTCCATCCGGACGACGCCG
This sequence comes from Alphaproteobacteria bacterium, assembly GCA_003695555.1. Classification (GTDB taxonomy): domain Bacteria; phylum Pseudomonadota; class Alphaproteobacteria; order Sphingomonadales; family Rhodothalassiaceae; genus J084. The sequence goes on along the minus strand of RFIU01000136.1, from coordinate 5,767 downwards.
CGCTCGAAGACGCAGGGGGCGTGAAACAGGGCGGGGGTGTCCGGCGACTGTTCGCCCATGTCGTGCTCCCGTCGTTCGGCGGTCCGATCGGTGATCAGGCCGCCCCGCCCCCTTCGCGCGCGAGCCGGTCGCGACGCATGATGTACCACTGCTGAAGACCCGAAAGAACGGTGTTCCAGGTCCAGTACATCACCAGCCCCGCCGGAAAGCGCGCCATGATGAACATGAAGAAGAAGGGCATTGCCATCATCACCTTCTGCTGCACCGGATCGCCGGCAGGCGGGTTGAGACGCTGCTGAAGGAACATCACCAGCCCCATGATCATCGGCCAGACGCCGATCGCCAGGAAGCTCGGCGGATCCCATGGGATCATGCCGAAGAGATTGACGATCGTCAGATGATCGGGGGCCGAGAGATCCTTGACCCAGAACAGTCCCGGCTGATGGCGCATCTCGATGGTGACGAAGAGCACCTTGTAGAGCGCGAAGAAGACCGGAATCTGGATCAGCATCGGCAGGCAGCCGGCGGCCGGATTGACCTTCTCCTTGCGATAGAGCTCCATCATCTCGCGCTGCAGACGCTCCTTGTCGTCCTTGTAGCGTTCCTGAAGCGCCTTCATCTTCGGCTGCACCGCCTTCATCCGCGCCATCGCATGATAGGACTTGTTGGCGAGCGGGAAGAACAGCGCCTTGACCAGTACGGTGAGCAGCAGGATGGCGATCGCGAAACTGCCGGTCAGTTCATAGAGCCAATCGAGGGTGTAGAAGATCGGCTTGGTCAGGAAGATGAACCAGCCCCAGTCGATCGCACGGTCGAAGAGCTTGATCTGATAGAGCTCGGCATAGTTCTCGATCAGATCGACTTCCTTGGCGCCGGCAAAGAGGCGGGTGGTAAACTGCCGTTCGCCCCCGGCGGGGATTACCGTCTGTTCGGCGAGAAAGTCGGTCTGATAGCGCGGACCTGCCTTGCCCTCGCGGCGGATGAAGCGTCCGGTGAAGGGAATCTTCTGGTCCGGTACCGCAGCAACCAGCCAGTATTTGTCGGTAATGCCGAGCCATCCCGAAACCGTCGATTCGCGAAAATCGCCGTCCTTCTTCAGATCCTTGTAGGTCTTCTCGACAAGCGCGTCATTGAAGACGCCCAAGGGGCCTTCGTGCATCATGTAGTAGCCGGCGACCTTCGGCTCGCCACGGCGGTTGACCAGTCCCCAGGGGGCCAGCACGGCCGGCGCCGTCGTCGGGTTGCGGACCGCATCGGTGACCGTGAACATGAAATTCTCGTCCACCGCGATGGTGCGGGTGAAGACCACCCCGCGACGATTGGTCCAGGTCAGGCGAACCGGATGGCCGGGGGACAGCACGCGATCGTCGGTCTGCCAGAGGGTGTCGAGACCCGGCGTCTCGGTATCGGTGCCTTCCGGCGCGCTCCAGCCGAAGGCGGCGAAATAGGCGTGATCTGTTCCGGCGGGCTTGAGCAGCACGACGTTCGGTGCGTCTCGTTCGACCGAGACGCGATAGTCCTTGAGGACGAGATCATCGATCAGCCCGCCCTTCAGCGAGATCGAGCCGGAAAGCCGCGGTGTGGCGATCGGCACGCGCGGGGTGCGCGCCAGCGCCTGTTTGCGATCGAGAGGCCTCTTGTGCGCGGTCTCGGGCTGCCCGGGCGAGACGGCCGGGGCCGCCGGCTGCGCCCCGCTGCCGGCAGTCGGCAGCGAGGGGGCGTCGGTCTGCGGGGCGGTTGCCTCGACATTGGTGCTCGGCGCCCGGGTTCCAGAAAATCCGCCGAAGAAATAGTCCCAGCCGATCAGCACCAGCAGGGTGAGCAGGCCGGCGAGCAGAAAATTGCGTTGTTCGTCACTCATGATGATGCGGCTCTTCGGATGCGGCTGTTGTCCTTGCCGCGGCGGCTTGTGCGCCCGGCCGGAAAGAAGTGGTCGAACGGGTGGACCGGAACCGCTCCGCATGATCCCCTCGTTCGACGGGATCCGGAACGGGGTCGAAGCCGCTGCCGCCCCACGGGTGACAGCGACCGATGCGCCTTATAGCGAGCAGGCTGCCGCGAAGTCCACCATGACGATGGATCGCTTCCAGCGCATAGGCGCTGCAGGTCGGCTGATAGCGACAGGCGGCCGGCAACCAGGGAGAGATCAGAAGGCGATAGAGGTGCACCAGCAGACCGGCGACCCCGGCAATCAAACGGTCGAAAACGCTGAACGGGCGGTTCATCGGCGTGCCCTCTGTTTATCGTTTGATCCGTCACGGTCGAGACGACGATGAACCTGTTCGAGCGCCGAGCGCAAATCGCGGCAGAGATCGCCGAATGACCGGTCGAGAGTGGTCTTGCGGCCGATCAGGACATAATCCGTGCCGGGACGGGCCGCATCCGCGAGGACGAGCCGCGCAGCTTCCCGCAGTCGGCGTCGGATACGATTGCGGGTCACGGCCTTGCCGAGCTTGCGGGTGGTGGTAAAACCGACTCCGATCTCATGCTCGCTGGCGCCGCCTTCGGAGGTGGAGGCGGGGCGAGGGGCGGCCTGAAGCACCAGTCCCGGTCGTGCGGCGCGGATCCCGGATGCGGCAAGACGAAGAAAGTCCCGGCGCCGGATCAGACGGCGCAGTTCGGCCTTGCTGACGGATCGTGAGGCGCTGTGCTGCGCCGAGGACGTGTCTTGAGCGGGCATTTCGTCCGGTGCCCCGGTCATGCGAAAGCCGCCGCATCTCGGCACGGCGGCCCGCCACTTGCGTGCCCGCCGTTGCCGGCAGGGCGACGCGGAATGCACCGGCTCAGGCGCTCAGGCGCTTGCGTCCCTTGGCCCGGCGGGCCTTCAGGATGCGCCGGCCGGCCTTGGTCGCCATGCGGGCACGAAAGCCGTGTCGCCGTTTGCGCACGAGGCGGCTCGGCTGATAGGTGCGCTTCATCGTCGTCAACTCCCATGATCTGCCGACCGCGATGCTTCGCAAAAGGCGAGAGTCCGCGCGGCGGGTGATCCCGATCACTTCCATTCGCTGCGAGCGATTAGCCCGCCCTTCGGGCAAAGTCAATGCCGCGTCGGCTTTCGTGCTGCTGTGCGCCGGAGGTGCTCACGACGACTTCACAAATTCGTGTGCGATAGCGCTTTCTCCTTGCCTCAGGTTGTCCTTTTCCGTCAGGGGAAGGGCAAGAAGGGCGCCGACGCCTCGCATGATTGCGCGTGGGCAAGGGCGACCGGTCGGGAAGGCGAAATCTGCAAGGGGGGCGTCCGGTCGCCAATATGGCACGGATTCGCCCCCCTTTGGATCGATGGAAGGCGAAGGCGATGTCCTTTAAGGCGACCTCAGGATGGTCTAGGCGATGAGAAGAGAGGACAACCGAAATTCGATGAACGAACTGGTGGAAACGGATAGGGGTTCGCCGGTACGGCCGGCTGCGGCCGGATGGCGCTATCTGCCTCTTCTGCTGCTGCTTGCGGTGGTGGTGGCGCTCTCCTTCAGTGATGCCGGGGCGTATGTGAATCATGAATGGTTGTCCGAAAATCTCGATCGAATGCGGGAATTCGTCCACGCTCATCCACTGGTCTCGCTGCTGCTGTTGATCCTCGCCTATTCGGCCGGGACGGCGGTTTCCTTTCCGGCGATGGCGATGATTTCGGTTGCCGCCGGGGCGATCTACGGTCTTTGGCTGGGCACGCTCGGAGTGGTGATCGGGGCGACCATCGGGGCGACCATTGTCTTCTTCATTGCGCGTTCGTCTCTAGGCGTCACGCTTCGCCGGCGTGCCGGTCCCTGGCTGCGGCGCTTCCAGGCAGGCATCCGTCGTGATGAATTCCATTTTCTGCTTGCCCTGCGGCTCGTGCCGGTGGTGCCGTTCTGGGTGCTCAACATCGTGCCCGGTCTCGTCGGCATGCGGTTGCGCAATTATGTCTGGGCGACCCTGCTCGGCATTATTCCTGGCTCGTTCGTCTATGTCTGGGTCGGAACCGGTGCGGCGCATACCCTGCGCATGGGCGGGGACGTTTCGCCGCGGGAGCTGATTCTGCAGCCGCATGTGCTCGGCCCCCTCGTCGGGCTGGCTCTTCTCGCCCTGCTGCCGGTCATCGTACGCCGTCTGCGCCCGGACCTGGCCTTGCCGGTGGATTCGACGGGCGAATGATCGACACGGATCGGCCATCGGGGGCTGCACGGCCGTTTCAGCGAGTCCTTGCATGCGGCCGCCCGCTTGTTTCATGACAGGCGACGATCATGGATCTGCGGGCCTTGCAGGCCGGGAAGGGGACCGGAATTGTCCAGTGAACGAATCCCTGCACCTCGAAGACGGGAAGAGATGCGACCCGATCTGCTGGTGATCGGTGCCGGCTCCGGCGGGCTGTCGATGGCCGCGGGGGCGGCGATGCTGGGTGCCCGGGTCGTGCTGGTCGAGCGCGACCGGATGGGCGGCGAGTGCCTGAACAATGGTTGCGTCCCCTCAAAGGCGCTGATCGCAGCGGCACGCGCGGTGGCCGACATCCGCCATTCCGCCGGGCTGGGCATCCGGGCGGGCGAGCCGAAGGTCGATTTCGCCGCCGTGCGTCGCCATGTGGAAGGGACGATCGCGGCCATCGCACCGCATGACTCCGTCGAACGGTTCGAGAAACTCGGGGTTCATGTCATCAAGGGAACGGCCCGTTTCCTCGACCCGCATCGGGTGGTGGTCGCTCGGCAAATCTTCCGCCCCCGTCATGTCGTGATCGCCGTCGGGTCGCGTCCGGCGGTGCCTGCCATCCCCGGCCTCGATGAGGTCGGCTACCATACCAATGAAACGATCTTCTCGATTTCCGCCCTTCCGCCGCGTCTTGCGGTGCTCGGGGGCGGGCCGATCGGGGTCGAGCTCGGTCAGGCTTTCGCCCGGCTCGGCAGTCGGGTGACGATCATCGAGCAGGATGAGCTTTTGCCACGCGAGGATCGTGCGCTGGTAGCGCCGCTTCGTGACGCTCTGAAGGCCGATGGCATCGTTCTGCGCCAATTCACTCGCCTGACACGCGTAGAGCGCGAAGGGGAAGGCGGCGAGATCCGTCTGCATCTCGAGCCGGTGGAATCCCGGCAGGCAGAGCCTTCGATTCTTGTCGCCGATGCCCTGCTGGTCGCGGTCGGTCGGGTGCCGGCGACCGACACGCTCGATCTGACGGCCGCCGGTATCGAGACGCTGGCGGATGGTGCGATCCGGGTCGATCGCCGTCTGCGAACCACCAATCCCCGCGTATCGGCTATCGGCGATTGCATTGATGGGCCGCGCCTCACGCATGCTGCAGGCCATCAGGCCGGCTTGCTGGCGCGTCACCTGCTGTTCCGGCTGCCGATTCGTCTCGATCATACCATCCTGCCTCGCGTCACCTATAGCGATCCAGAAATCGCCGCCGTCGGAATGGGCGAAAAGGAAGCCCGGGCTCGCCATGGCGACAAGCTCGAGATCATCGAGGTGGCGGTGGCCGATGTCGATCGTGCCCGATGCGAAGGCCGCCCCGAAGGGATCGCCCGTCTGCTGGTGGCCAAGGGCAGGGTGCTCGGTGTCTCAATTGTCGCCGCGCAGGCGGGAGAGCTGATCACGCCCTGGGTTGAAGTGGTGGCCGGAAGCCGGAAGCTGGCGTCGATCGCTTCGGCCATCGTTCCCTATCCGACGATGGGCGATCTCAACAAGAAGCTCGCCGGCGCCTATTATCGCAAGCGGTTGGACAATCCCTGGATCGGCCGTCTGATCCGTGGTCTGATGCGGCTGCGGTGAGGGGGTCGGCGGACAAGCGGAGCGGGATGAGTGA
>RFIU01000135.1 GCA_003695555.1 Alphaproteobacteria bacterium | reverse complement strand
GCGAATTCCAGACCAATACCGACGAGGATCAGACCGATGTGCGGGTTGCCGGCATCGCCGGCGTCCAGGGCGAGAATTACGGCATCATCGCCTCGCTCGAATATCTCGATCGCACGGCCCTGACGACCGCCGAGAAGCGCCTTTCCTCGCCGACCGACGATCTCAGCGCGCTCGGCATGCCCGGCGCCTTCTTCACGGTGGCGCCGATCCCGGTCGATCCTCTGACCGGCGCACCGACGGCCTCGCCGGTATTCATCCCCGCGCTCGGCGATTTTGCCACCATTCCTGCACGTACGCCATTCATCGACCCGACCGGCTGCGCCCAGGAAGGTGGTATTCCATTGCGCGCCAGCGCCTCGGCGCCGCCGCCTGAAACCGGTATCGGATTCTGCGGCTTCGATTTCGGCGATTTCTTCAATCTGGTGCCGAAGGAAACGCGCCTGACCGGCTATATCGAAGGCCGCTATGACATCACCGACTGGTTCCAGGTCGGCGTCGAAGTCGGCTTCTCGCGCAATCGCGCATTGCGCAACAATTCGCCGACCTTCCCGGTACTGACCTTCCCGGTCGTCCTTCCGGACCATCCGAATTTTCCGGATTTCTTCAAGAACATCCCCTATCTGGTCGGCGCCGACACTTCGACGACGCCACCGACGGGGGTCGTCCAGTTCGGCGGCTTGCCGATCGCCTTCTTCGGCCGTCCGCTCGGCAATGGTGCCGAGCCGTCGCCGAACCGTTTCAAGAACGATACCTGGCGTGCCGCCGTGAAGGGCACGGTCGAACTCGGCGGAAGCTGGTTCCTCGATGCCCATTTCCTGCATGCCCAGAACGACTTTACGGTATTGACGCGCGACGTGATCGCGGACGCCTTCCAAGCGGCGCTGCTGGGTCTGGGGGGCAGCGGATGCGACCCGCTTACCGGCACCCCGGGGGTAGGGCCGTGCCAGTACTTCAACCCCTTCGCGACGAACTTCTCGACCGCGCCGAACGATCCCGATGTGATCGACAGCTTCCTCGCCTTCCAGGAGCTGGCGGCCGAGAGCGATCTGACGGTGGCCGAAGCGGTACTTTCGGGTGACCTCTTCGAGCTTCCCGCCGGCAGTGTCGGAATCGCCGCGGGTATTCAGTATCGCAAGGAAAAGGTGCTGGCCGACTATGACGCGATCTCGAACAATGACGGCTTCGCCTTTCTGATCGGCAACCCGGATTATCGGGGCGATCGCGACATCCTCGGTCTGTTCGGCGAACTGCGTGTGCCGCTGACCACATGGGCGGAAGTGCAGGCGGCGGTGCGCTATGAGGATTATGGCGGACTGATCGGCAGCACCACCGACCCGAAGGTCGCCCTGCTGGTAACCCCGAACGACTGGCTGGCGCTTCGTGGTTCCTGGGGGACGGCCTTCCGTGCGCCTTCGGTCTTCCAGCAGGTCGGTTCGTCCACCGTGCTCGAACAGGTGGGCGACCCGATCACCGGCGGAACCTTCTTCGCGGCCGTGCGTACCTTCGGCTCGGAAGCGATCCAGCCGGAGGATTCGAAGGCCTACAATCTCGGTGCAACGCTGCAGCCGAACGACGCCTTCACCTTCGACATCGACTACTGGCACTTCAAGTTCACCAGCGTCATCATTCGTGAGAATGCCCAGGCGGTACTGAACGCCTTCCCGCAGGATCCGACGCGGGTGATCCGTGCCGGCGATCCTCTGTTCGGTCCGGTGGTTCAGATCCGCACCAATTTCGTCAATGCCAGTCGGGTGACCACTGACGGCATCGACTTCAAGCTGAGGTACCGGCTGGATTCCGGGCTTGGCACCTTCACGCCGAGCTTCATCGCGACCTATGTGGACAGCTACACGATCGTCGATCCGCAGGCGGGCGTAGTGAAGGGGGTCGGCAACCGGAACTTCACCAATTTCGGCAGCCCGACTCCGCGCTGGCGGTTCAATGCCGGTCTGAACTGGGCGACGGGACGGCACTCGGCCAACGTCTTCGTCCGCTATATCGACAGCATCAAGGACGACCAGAATCCGGGTGCGAAGGTCGGCACCTTTACGACCGTCGATGCCCAGTACAACATCTCTCTGGGCGACCTGTTCTCGGTCACTCAGGACGTCGTGCTGACCGTCGGATCGATTAATCTGTTCGACAAGGAACCGCCGCATGTCGCGACCAATGGCGGTTATGAAAGCCGGCTCCACGATCCGCGCGGCCGGATGGTCTATGTCCGCCTCAAGCTCGGCTTCTAGGCAGAGGAGGGGCGTGGCGATGAGCGCGTTGCGGGAATTTCCGGAAGGCGGAGCCCTGCCGCCCGTGCGCGCCTCTTCGTCCGTCCCGCATGGGCCTTGGGCCGTCATGGACGATGGGGATGAATGACTACGAGTGATCGCGGACAGGTGGCACTACGGTGAGGCCATCATCGCTTTGGGGTCACCATCGCTTTGGGACGAATAGAGGACTGGTGCAACCGGGGAGGGAGTAGGAACGGTGGCAATCCTGGCAGACACGTCAGAAAAAAAGAGTGAGACGATGCGCAAGCGGATCATGCGTTCGACGACGGCGCTGGCCGCGCTCGGCCTGGCGGCGGGGGTCGCCGGCTTCGTGCCGACCGCGCAGGCGCAGCAGGCCGATGCTGAGCAGGCCGACAATGAGATCGAACAGATCGTCGTTACCGGTTCATACATTCGGCGCAAGTCGCAGATGAACTCGGCTTCGCCGATTCAGGTGGTCGGGCAGGAGCAGCTCAATGAGATCGGCGCCTTCGATGTCGCCGACCTGGTCCAGACGCTGACCATCAACAATGGCTCACAGAACAACCCCGACGCCTTCACCCAGAATCTGACCACCGGCACATCCAATATCAATCTGCGCGGGCTCGGCGTTCAATCGACCCTCGTTCTGGTCAATGGAAAGCGTCAGGTCAGTGCGGCGTCGCCGACCGATGGCGGACTGCTGTTCATCGATACCGCATCACTGATGCCGATGATCGCCGTTGATCGTGTCGAGATCCTCAAGGATGGCGCCTCGGCCCTCTATGGTTCGGATGCGGTCGCCGGTGTGGTCAATTTCATCACCCGCGACAATTTCGAGGGGCTGGAACTTCAGGCCGACTTCTCGGCGGTGACCAATCAGACCCAGAACGACATCAAGGTATCCGGTCTGTGGGGCGGCGGGAACGAGCGCACCCACATCACCATCGCGGCGAGCTATCTCAATCGTACGCCCCTGCTGACGGCGGAAAAGGACCTGCGTCCGCTTGACAAGCGCGGCCCGAACGGGCTCTCCGTTTCCCAGCTGCCGGGGCAGCCGGGCAATATCGTGGTG
>RFIU01000134.1 GCA_003695555.1 Alphaproteobacteria bacterium | reverse complement strand
CTTCATAGAGGGGGAGAGAGCGAAGATCTTCTCCTCCGGGAAGCCGCAGGCGGCGGCCGAAGCGCTCTTCCATTTCTCCCGGCGCGCGGTAGCTCAGATGCGCGATCATGCGGGCCAGCCTCAGACCGCGCTCCGGCGCGCAGCCGGCTTCCAGATAGTCGCCGCCCCGCCAGTCGGGATCGTCGATGATCGCGCGTCGCTGCAGGGCGTGAAAGGCGATCTGTCGGGCGTGATGGCGCGCGCCGATCGCAAAGGCGGCGACCGCTGCGACGCGCTCCGGCGCCAGCCGCAGCAGCTCGAGCGCCTGCATCCCGCCCATCGAGCCGCCGACGGCGAGCCGCAGCCGCGAAATTTCCAGCCGCTCAAGCAACCGAAGCTGCACGCGCACCATGTCGGTGATCGAGATCGACGGGAAGCGGGGGCCATAGGGACGGCCGTCGCGCGGATCTATGGTCTGCGGGCCCGTACTGCCCATCGAGCCACCAAGGCAATTGACGCAGATCAGATAGTCGCGTGCCGGGTCGAGGGGTCGGCCGGGGCCGATCATGAAATCCCACCAGCCCGGTTCGCCGGTCACCGGATGACGACCGGCGGCAAACTGGTCGCCGGTCAGCGCATGGGTCAGCAGGATTGCATTGTTGCGCGCAGGCGCCAGCGTTCCCCACGTCCGCCAGGCAAGGCGCGGGCGATCCAGCCGCCCTCCTGCTTGAAGCATCAGGGGCTCGTCGAATTCCATCACCGCCGAAGGCGGGGGATCGGGGACCTGAAAGCCGACCATCGGGATTCTTGCTAGCGGCAAGATGCTTGGTGCGCAACGATCTTGCGCAAGCCGGGCCCGTCTGCTTGCCAATGCGGATCGCCTGCCCCTTTACCCCCGGCCCGGGATTGTGGGAGAAGTCGGCCAGTGAACTCTCTTTAACCCTTTCGACGATGGGAGGTTGCCGTGGATCATACGAGGCCCAGCCCCAATCCCTGGGTGGCGGATCTCGCCCCCTATCAGCCCGGCAAGGCGCAGGCCCCGGGCGTCAAGCGCGTCGTCAAGCTGTCGGCCAATGAATCGGTGGTTGGACCTTCGCCGGCGGCGGTGGCGGCATGCCGCGAGGCGGCGGCGACGCTCGAACGCTATCCGGATCCGACTGCGACGGCGCTGCGCGAGGCTCTGGCGGCTCATTTCGGTTTCGATCCCGACTGGATCATCTGCGGGGCGGGCTCCGACGAGCTGCTGCATCTCGTCGTTCAGGCCTATGCGGGGCCGGGTGACAAGGTACTGCATTCTCGCTACGGCTTCATGATGTATCCGATCTCGTCGCGCGCCGTCGGTGCCGAGCCGGTGGCGGTACCGAACCGCGACTGGGCGGCGGACGTGGACGGCCTGCTTGCAGCGGTGGACGAGCGTACGAAGGTCGTCTTTCTCGACAATCCCAACAATCCCACTGGCGCCTGTCTGCCAGGCAGCGAGGTGCGGCGTCTGGCCGAAAGCCTGCCGCCCCATGTCGTTCTCGTCCATGATGCGGCCTATGCGGAATGCGTCGATCAACCGGACTATGAAGACGGGATTGCGCTGGCGCGGGATTTTCCCAATGTCTTCACCACGCGGACTTTCTCCAAGCTTTATGGTCTGGCGGCGCTGCGCGTCGGCTGGGGAGTGGCGGATCCGCGCCTGCTCGACCCGATGCATCGGATCCGGCCGCCCTTCAATGTCACCTCGCCGGGTCAGGCCGCGGCACGCGCGGCGCTCGCCGATCAGGAGCATCTGGCGAAGGCGCGCGAATTCACCATCCGCGAACGCCGTCGTCTGGCGGCCGGACTGGCGCGGATCGGTCTTGAGGTGGTGCCGAGCGAAACCAATTTCCTGCTCGTGCGTTTTCCTGACGAAGCGCCGCACCGTGCGGAAGACGCCAATAACTGGCTGGCGCGCCATGGCTATCTGGTGCGCTGGCTGCCGGGTCAGGGGCTAGCGGATTCCTTGCGGATCACAATCGGCGAAGAGGCGGACAACAACGCCATCATCGCTCTGCTTGAGGAATTCATGGCCCAGGCCTGAATGCCGGCCGTCGTTCGGCTCCGCTTCAATCGAGCGGCGCGATGCGTCCCATCGGTACGCCGTCGATGGTGACCTGCCCGTCGGCGATCATCATCGGCAGATCGACCTTGTCGCGCTTTCCGGTTTCGCGCTCACGCACGCCGATGCGGCGGCTGATTGCGCGTGCCATGGGGAGCGAGACGAGTCCGTGCAGGACGAGGGTGTCAAGCAGCGGGCGGGGATCGGCGACATGCAGGGTAAAGGCGCCGAGCGGCCGCATCCGCTCATCAAGACTGACGGTACCCTCGGCTTCGAGCACGCTGGCGCCGATATGAAGGGCGAAGCGCTCGACATCAAGAGTGCCGCCCGCATTCCGCCAGCGGGCGAGCCGCGTGCGGGTCGGCGGCCAGACAGCATTGCCGTGCCAGGCGAGCTGCATCTCGATGACGGCGATGCCGCGGGCCGTTCCGGGTTCAGTTTTCGGCCTGCGTTCGCCGATCGCAACATCCTCGGCGAGAATGCCGACCCGCCAGGCGAGCGGTTCCTCGATCGTCTCCTCGTCCGTTGATTCCATTGCCGGGGCGGCCGAATTGCTCAAGCCGGCGATCTTCAGTCGCAAGGGACGAAGCGGGGCCTTTTCGAGAGCGGGCAGGAAGATCGCGGCATGCTCAAGCGCAACGGCAAATGCCGTACCTTCACGCGTGTCGCGGACGGTTCCTTCGAGTCGTTCGGCGTCAAGATCGAAGGCCCCGAGCGAGAAGCGCAGACCGCGGCCTTCGAGGGCGAGCCGATCGGGATGCCAGGGCAGGGTCTCCAGACGGGCTCCGCCGAGTGACAAGGAAAGCCGTGCACCATCGCCAGCGAATCGCGCGGACAGACCGGAAATCGTGATCGCCACCCGGCTGGGAAAGCCGCTTTCGTCAATTCGAGGAGCGCGAAGGGCGAAGCCTTGGCTGCGTGCCTCGGCGATGGTCTCTTCGATTCGGCTGCGCATCGCGTTCGACATCAGGTGCCAGAGGATGCCATAGGCGATAATTCCCAGCACCGAGACGGCGGCCAGCGTCCAGAAGATGGTGGCCGGAGCAGTACGGGATCGCTCGGCAAATATCTTCTTGCGGCGCATGGGCCGGCGTCGGGGACTGCTCATTCTTCGCTCGCCTTCTCGGATGGCGGAAAATCGGCCTGGCGATCATCGAAGGCCGCCCGCGCACATGCAAGCCAGTATTTGACGCTTTCGCGCAGCATCATCCAGCCACGCCGCAGCGTCCCTTCCCTGCTCTCGCCCGGCACCGCCAGCGGGACGAAACGGGTGTCAATGCCTAGAGCGCGGCGCTGACGCTCGACTTCCAGCATGCTGCGCGGCAGGTGCCAGGCCGCGCTTACCACGCCGACGCGCGCCAGGCGCAGGCGCTCAGCCCATTTCACCGCCTCGCGGGCATTGCCGACAGTGTTGCGGGCGGCATGGTCCAGCGTAATGCAGCAGGCGATCAGATCCGCATCGACCCGAAAGGTGCGGGCGAAGGTGTCGGGGCCGACACGGGCATGAACCCCCGAGACGAGAAGCTGGCGGGTATGACCGGACTTCAGCAGCGCCAGGCCGTGCGCGATCCGTCCTGGCCCGCCGGTGAAGACGACGACTCCATCGAAGCGCGCCAGCCGCGCCAGTGGATCGGGGGGCGGAATGCGGGCGCGAAAGAGGACGAACTGAAGCCCGACAAGGGCCGACAATACGGCCAGAACGACACCAAGACGAGCGAGCGGCCGCAAGGCCATCCGGCCGCCGGCCGGTGGAGGGAAGAAGCCGCGCGCGGTCACAGCCATGTCCCGAGCGCGCGCCGAACCGCCATTTCGACGGTCAGCATGGTGATGACGAGAGCGAGCAGCGGTGGCGCCGTCAGGGCGAGCCACCAGATCGAGCGCAGCATGCCTTGCGGCATCAGCAGACCCTCACCGACTTCTCCGGCCAGCATGCCGAGCGCGAGCAGGCTGAAGAGCGCCATTATGGTCCCGAGCAGTGCCCCCATCGTCGCTTCTCGGGCGAAGCGACGGCGGAAGACGGCGGCGATGGTCCGATCCTCGGCGCCGAGAAGATGGACGAGAGAGAGTGCTTCCCGGTGGGTCAGGAATTCGG
>RFIU01000133.1 GCA_003695555.1 Alphaproteobacteria bacterium | reverse complement strand
TCTTCGAACTGACTGATCAGGTGGACGAAGCCGAACCGGAACCGGCAGCCGAGTCCGAAATGGAAGCCGAGCCGGCGCCCCCTAGCGAGCCGGAGCCTGATTTCGCTGCCGCCCTTGAATCCGCCGCGGCGGATGACGAAGAAGACGAGCGGATCGTCTCGGCCGCCGCGGAGCTTCGCGCCGGAGCATCCTTTGCCGAACTTTCTGCGATGCTGGTCAGCGGCGCCGACGGCTCGGCCCCGACGCTTGAAGGCCTCGTGCGCGAAATGCTGAAACCGATGATGAAGGCCTGGCTGGACGAGAACCTGCCGCGCATCGTCGAGGACATGGTGGCTCAGGAAATCGCTCGCATCGCCGCCCGCCACCGCCGTCGGTAGCATCCCGCCATCGCCACCATTTCGATCTGCCCGCCGCAGGTGGATCGTTGCCGATCCTTCCCTCTATCCCGTCCCTTCTTGTCCACGCTCCCGCACAGGCGCGTGCGATCGAAACCGGAAAGTTTTCAGCCCATCGCCGGGCGAAGCAGGAACACCTCGCCCCGGCCCGATGTCACTGAACGAGCTTCTGTTCCGCAGGCCTTGCGATGCGCCTAAAGGGCGCCGTGGCAGTGCTTGTACTTGCGGCCCGAGCCGCACGGGCAGGGCTCGTTGCGGCGCACCCGTCCCCAGGTCGCCGGATTGTTGGGGTCGCGTCCGCCCTCGGTCGCCGCGCGAGACACGACCGTACCGCCGGGATTGACGACGCTGGCCCCGACGAGAGCCGGTTCTGCGGCCTCGAACTCGTTGTGCCCGGTCAGCGGGTCACGGTGTTCGGCATGGATCTCCTGCGGCTCCTCGGGCAGCGGCGGCGGCGCCTGCTCGAATTCGACCAGGGCCAGCAGCTGGGTGACGCTTTCGCGCACCTGCTCCAGCATCGCTTCGAACATCGCGAAGGCTTCCGTCTTGTATTCATTGAGCGGATCTCGCTGCGCATAGGCACGAAGCCGGACCGCCTGACGCAGATAGTCGAGATTGGCGAGATGGTCCTTCCATTCCTGATCGATCACCTGCAGCAGGATGGTCTTTTCCGCCGTTCGCCACAGCTCGAGACCGAGCCGGGCCGCCTTCTCGGCCATCAGCCGATCGGCAGCGTCCCGGATTCGCGCGATGATCTGATCCTCGTCGATGCCTTCCTCGCGCGCCCAGTCGGCAATCGGCAGATCAAGACCGAAGACGCGCTTGACGGCGATCGTCAGATTCTCGACATCCCACTGCTCGGGAAAGGCCTTGGGCGGAATGTGGGAGGCGACCAGGGCACGCACGGTCTCTTCGCGCATCTCGCGAATGGTTTCCGAGAGATCGTCTTCGCGCATGATCTCCTTGCGCTGCTCGAAGATCACCTTGCGCTGGTCGTTCATTACGTCATCGAACTTCAGCAGGTGCTTGCGGATCTCGAAATTGCGCGCCTCGACCTTCTGCTGCGCCTTCTCGATCGCCTTGTTGAGCCAGGGGTGGACGATCGCCTCGCCCTCCTCGATGCCGAGACGCACCAGCATCGCGTCCATCCGCTCGGGCCCGAAGATGCGCATCAGGTCGTCCTGCAGCGACAGGAAGAACTTCGAGCGTCCGGGATCGCCCTGACGGCCGGAACGGCCGCGCAGCTGATTGTCGATCCGCCGCGATTCATGGCGTTCGGTGCCGATGATGTAGAGGCCGCCGGCTTCTAGCACCTTCTGACGCTCGGCCTCGACCTCTTCCTCGATGCGGGCGGCGATGCGGGCGCGCTCGGCCTCGTCCTCGATACCCTCCGTCTCGGCTGCGATGCGCATCTCGGCATTGCCGCCGAGCTGGATGTCGGTGCCGCGCCCGGCCATGTTGGTGGCGATGGTGATCGCCCCGAGACGGCCGGCCTGGGCGACGATCTGCGCCTCCTGTTCGTGGTAGCGGGCATTCAGCACATTGTGCGGGATCTTTTCCTTCTTCAGCAGAGCCGAAAGATGCTCGGACTTCTCGATCGAGACGGTGCCGACGAGCACCGGCTGACCCCGCTCGCGGCAGGCGCGGATCTCCTCGACGATGGCGCCGTATTTTTCGTCGGCGGTGCGATAGAATTCATCATGCTCGTCAATGCGGATGACCGGCTTGTGGGTCGGGATCTCGATCACGTCGAGATTATAGACCTCCATGAACTCGGCCGCTTCCGTCGCCGCCGTGCCGGTCATGCCGGCGAGCTTCGGGTACATGCGGAAATAGTTCTGGAAGGTGATCGAGGCCAGCGTCTGGTTCTCGGGCTGGATCTCGACGCCCTCCTTCGCCTCGACCGCCTGATGCAGGCCGCCCGACCAGCGCCGACCCGGCATCATGCGGCCGGTGAACTCGTCGATGATGACGACCTTGCCGTCCTTGACGATGTAGTCGGTGTCGCGCTGGAACATGTTCTGGGCACGCAGCGCCTGATCGACATGATGAACGATCGCCGTGTTCTCATAGTCATAGAGATTGTCGGTCTTCAGCAGATCGTGCTCTTTGAGGATCGCTTCGATCTTCTCCGCCCCCTCTTCGGTGAGCGTGATCGTCTTGTTCTTCTCGTCCTTCTCGAAGTCTCCTTCGCCGAGCCTGCGGACGAGCCGATCCACCTTCAGATAGAGGTCGGTCTTGTCTTCCGTCGGCCCCGAGATGATCAGCGGCGTGCGCGCCTCGTCGATCAGGATCGAGTCGACCTCGTCAACGATGGCATAGTTGAAGGGACGCTGTACCATATCCTCGATGCGGTACTTCATGTTGTCCCTGAGATAGTCGAAGCCGAACTCGTTGTTGGTGCCATAGGTGATGTCGGCGGCATAGGCGGCGCGTCGTTCGTCGTCGTCAAGGCCATGGACGATGACGCCGACAGTAAGCCCCAATTTGCGGTAGATCTGGCCCATCCATTCGGCGTCACGACGGGCGAGATAGTCATTGACGGTGACGATATGGACACCCTTGCCCGTCAAGGCGTTGAGATAGGCGGACAGTGTCGCGACCAGCGTCTTGCCCTCGCCCGTCTTCATCTCGGCGATCTTGCCCTGGTGCAAGACGATGCCGCCGATAAGCTGAACATCATAGTGCCGTTGGCCTAGGGTTCGCTTGGCCGCCTCACGCACCGTCGCGAAGGCTTCCGGCAGCAGATCGTCGAGTGTTTCGCCATCGGCAAGACGCTGACGGAATTCCTCCGTACGGTGGGCGAGCGCGTCGTCGGAGAGGCGTTCGATTTCGGGTTCGAGCGCATTGATCCGCTCGACCGTGCCGGAAAGCTGTCGGATCACCCGCTCGTTACGGGTTCCGAAGATCTTCTTCGCAATCGTGGACAGTGCGATCATGGTGGGCCCCAAGGCATGCGAAACCCCGTCTTCGCCATCGCCGCCTCTCGCTCCTTCAGGGAGATGCGAAAGGACGCGATCGGCCCGAAGCACGGGGTCGCGGTCATTCATCGATGCGCGGCCGGCATTCGTGTGCCAGCATGGAGATAAGCAGGGCCCTGCCCCCTGTCAACCGAAGGACGGGCGTCGCGTGACGGGACGGTGGACGGACCACCCTCTTGCCTCGCAGCGGGAATGGCGGCAAGGAACCGGACAGGCGCCGGGCACCCGCCCGGCAAGGCCGTATCGTCAGGATCGCATGCCATGAATGATGCTCCGATCTCGCCGCTCGCCCCCTCGCGTTTCCCGAACGCCCTGCCGGTGCCGGGCGTCGAATTCGCGGTCGCTGCCAGCGGCCTTCGCTATCGCGGTCGCGACGACCTGCTGGTCTGCCGCTTCTGTGAAGGCGCCGAGGCGGCCCAATTGCTGACCCGCTCGAAGACGCCAGGCGCGCCGGTCCTGTTCTCTCGCGCAGCCCAGGCGGCGAGCGGAGGGCGCATCCGCGCCCTGATGGTCAATGCCGGCAACGCCAATGCCCTGACCGGACCAGCGGGAGAAGCGGCGGCCGACAGCCTCGCCGAAGCCTTGGCGGCCCGGATTTCCTGTTCCACCGACGAGATCCGTCTGGCAGCCACCGGCGTCATCGGCATGCCCTTTGATCCCGCTCCCGTGCTCGCAACGCTCAACCGACTGGAATATGCGAGCGGCGGGTGGCCACGGGCGGCGCGCGCGATCATGACCACCGACACCTTTCCGACGGGCGCAAGCGAACTGGCGAAGATCGACGGCGAACCGGTGGTGATCACCGGCATCGCCAAGGGATCCGGCATGATCCGGCCCGACATGGCGACGATGCTCGCCTTCGTCTTCACCAATGCGCGTCTGCCGGCCGACGTGCTCGACACGCTGCTGCGCAGCGCTGCCGACCGTTCCTTCCATGCGATCACCGTCGATGGCGACACTTCGACGAGCGACATGCTGCTGATGGTCGCGACCGGCGAAGCGGCGCGCCATGCGCCGATCGAACGAGCCGACGACCCGCGTCTCGACGAATTCCGGATGCGGCTCGAACGCCTGATGATCGACCTTGCCCAGCAGGTCGTTCGCGACGGCGAGGGGGCGCAGAAGTTCGTTGCCGTCACCGTTACCGGCGCGAGAGACGAGGCGGCGGCGCGCCGCGTCGCCTTCACCATCGCCGAGTCGCCGCTGGTCAAGACGGCGATTGCCGGCGGTGATCCCAACTGGGGGCGGATCATGGCGGCGGCCGGCCGCTCGGGCGCGGTCGGCGACGATTTCGCGCGCTGGCGGCTGTCAATCGGCGGCGTGCCGGTGGTCGAGGGAGGAGGGCCACGCCCCGACTATCGCGAGGAGGAAGCCGCGCGGCATATGGCCGGCCGTGAGATCGCCATCCGCCTCGACCTCGGCGAAGGTGCGGGCGAAGCCACCGTGTGGACCTGTGATTTGACGAAACGCTATATCGAGATCAACGCCGACTATCGCAGCTGACACCCGTCGCGCAACACCCGGCAGCATCTTCCGTACCGCCGGGATGGGCGGGCAGGAGCTGCCGGCAATCCCTGCCGAAGCCGCCGGAGGCGCGCATAACATCGGCGTTTTCTTGTTATATTCCAATAGGATTTTAAGCTGGCACGAGTCTTGAAAGCATATCGTCGCCGTTTCGAACCAAGCGAGGAGAGCGACGAGATGCAGGTCACCCGAGAAGCCTATCTGGCGTTCCTGGAACAGGTGGAAAGCGCGCTGGAAGATGCCCTCAAGTCCGAAACCCTGCGGGTCGCCAACGGACGCCGGGCCGAACTGCAGTCGATGCATCGCGAGGTGGTCGCCACCCGCAAGGCCTTGGTCGCGCGGCTCGAAGAGCCGGAACCGCGCCTGACTGCGATGCGCTGACGCCCCTGTTGCGAGGCTTTCGATCGACCGGCGTGCTCCTGCACCCCGCCCGTGCCCGGCAAGCCGTCGCACTTTTTCTTGCCGCCCGCTTTGCGGGCGGCTAGGTTCGCGCGCCGCGGGGACTGCGGCTTCCCGTGCGACGATTGCAATGAAGAATTTCACCCCCCTACGGATCACGAGGAGAGCGAGAGCATGGTCGATACCGGTGGCGTGGCAGGCGCGGCGCTGCGCGCCTTCATCGAGCGAATCGAACGCCTTGAAGAGGAGAAGAAGGCGCTCAGCGACGACATTCGCGAAGTCTATGCCGAGGCCAAGGCACAGGGCTTCGAGCCCAAGGTGATGCGTCAGGTGGTGCGTCTGCGCAAGATGGACCGGGAACAGCGCCAGGAGCAGGAAGCCCTGCTCGACCTCTATCTTCACGCCATCGAGGGCGGCCAGTAATCGCTCACCCCTGCGCGGCCACCGGCCCGCGCTCATCGGCGAACTGCAGCCGGGCAAGATTGCGATAGAGCGGCGAGCGTTCGAGCAGTTCTTCGTGCCGCCCCTCGGCCTCGATGCGCCCCTCGTTCATGACGATGATACGATGCGCCTCGCGCACGGTAGCAAGCCGGTGGGCGATGACGATCGTCGTTCGATCGGCCATCAGCCGGGCGAGCGCTTCCTGGATCAGATGCTCGGACTGGGAATCGAGCGAGCTCGTCGCTTCGTCGAGCAGCAGGATCGGTGCGTCCTTCAGCAGGGCGCGAGCGATCGCAAGGCGCTGACGCTGGCCGCCGGAAAGCCGCACGCCCCGCTCGCCGAGCTGGGTATCTAGGCCTTCCGGCAACTCCCTGATGAACTCCATCGCATGGGCCAGCCGGGCCGCCTCGATCACCTCCTCGTCGCTCGCATCGGGGCGGCCATAGCGGATATTGTCGCGCACGCTGGCGGCGAAGATCACTGTTTCCTGCGGCACCATGGCGATCTGCCGGCGCAGATCAACAGGATCGACTTCGCGCAGGTCGATTCCGTCCACCATCACCCGCCCCTTCTGCGGATCGAAGAAGCGCAGCAGCAGTTGCAGCACCGTTGACTTGCCGGCCCCCGACGGGCCGACCAGTGCCACCGTCTCGCGGGCGCGTACGGCGAGATCGAAATCCTTGAG
>RFIU01000132.1 GCA_003695555.1 Alphaproteobacteria bacterium | reverse complement strand
CCACCGGGGCCGCCTCCTCGTCCAAGCGCGTCCAGCTGCATCTGCCCCCACCCGCCTGCCGCATGGGCGGGATCGCCTGCGCCCTCGATCCTAGCAGATGCCGCGGTGGCGGGGAACGCTACGGTGGCGCATTTCCTCCAGACAGGCGAGTTCGGCCAGCCGGCGCTCACGTTCGAGCTCGGCGCGCGCCTGCGTCATGCGCTGCTTCGGCGAACCGGCAAGCGCCGTGTCGCAGGACGGGCAGCGTTCGATAAGCGGGTCGATGCGGGCATGGCAGACGTGACAGGACCAGGAAGGGTGCCGGAAGTGCTCCTCGATTCGGCGTCGGATCTCTTGGTGCGCCCTGCGTTCTTCGGCAATGGCGGATGCGGCCTGCCAGACCGCCGACAGGGCGATGACCGCGACGATCGACCAGAAGGCGGTGGCCGACACGAGCAGATGGAGAGTTCCGAGAAACAGAAGCAGCAGAACGAGCCGGCAGAACAGCCGGAAGACGGCGCCACCCGTATTCCACAACAACACGATCAGTGTGACGAAGAGCAGCGTTTCCATGGTATTGCCCGGCGCGAGCGCGCTTCTTCCTTCCCCATCCGGCGAACTCCCGAAAACCCGCCGATGACAACAGCCTACCACGACCCCGGAACGCGTGCGAGACGAAGCTGCGGGCGCCATACCATCGCCGAGACCGTCTTGTCCGCCGGTTGCGGCGGGCGCTTGCCATGATCGGCCGCGATGGACGATAGAAGGAAAAGCCGCCCTCTGTCGGGCGGTCATGGGCAAGCAGGAAGGCGCAGAAAAGCGGATGAAGACGCCGGTTCACCCCCGCATCGACGGCCTGATCCAGGCGATCGCCCGGCTGCCGGGCCTCGGCCCCCGTTCGGCGCGACGCATCGTTCTCGACCTTCTGGCCCACCGTGAAAGCCGAATGCGGCCGCTCGCCGAGCTGATGCGCCAGGTCGCCGACGAGATCCGCGAATGCCCTCGATGCGGCAATCTCGACCTTGCCGAACCCTGCACCATCTGTCGTGACGAACGGCGGCAGGGGCATGCCCTGTGCGTCGTCGAGCAGGTTTCGGATCTCTGGGCGCTGGAACGCGCCGGCCTGCATCGCGGCCGCTATCATGTCCTCGGCGGCGTACTGAACGCCCTCGAAGGGATCGGCCCGAAAGATCTGCGCATCGCGCCCCTCGTCGCCCGCATCGATGCCGAGGGCGTCGAAGAGGTGATCCTGGCGCTGTCGGCCACCGTCGATGGCCAGACCACCGCCCATTATCTGGCCGAGCGCCTGCACGAGAAGGGCGTACGGGTGACCGCGATCGCGCACGGGGTTCCGGTCGGCGGCAGTCTCGACTATCTCGACGAGGGCACGCTGGCCGCCGCCTTGAAGGACCGCCGACCGGTCTGATCGGCAGCCGGGCGGGCGGCAGAGAAGAAGCCGAAGAATTGGACAGAGGAACATCCATGATCGAACGGGCGGATGGTGGCGACGAAGCGGCGCTGGCCGCGATCCTCGCCCCTGCGGTGGCGACGCGATGCCGGGCGGTGAGAGTCTGGCCGCAGCGTGCGGTGCGCGCCGAATCGTCTTGTCGCAGCGCCGCCGAGGCGGCCGCGCTCGTCGGCGTTCCGGTCGAGCGGATCGGCAAGTCGCTGGTCTTTCTTGCCGAGCGTGAGGAGCGCGCCGAGCGCGCCTTCGTCGTCGTCGCACACGGTGGCGCACGGGTGCCGCTGGAGCCGCTGGAAACCCTGATGAAGGCATCGGTGCGCCCCGCCCGTGCAAAGGAGGTGCGCAAGATCACCGGCTATGAGGTCGGCGCGGTGCCACCCTTCGGCCATGCCCGACTGCTGCCGGTCTACATTGATCGCGTGCTGCTTGCGCATCGCCTCTTCTGGGTCTCGGCGGGCGATGCCCGCACGATGATGGAGATGACCCCGCGCAGCCTTCAAC
Organism: Alphaproteobacteria bacterium; assembly: GCA_003695555.1. GTDB lineage: Bacteria > Pseudomonadota > Alphaproteobacteria > Sphingomonadales > Rhodothalassiaceae > J084. The sequence continues at coordinate 2,733 of RFIU01000132.1, read as the reverse complement.
TGCTGACCGCCGGGCGGCCGATCGTCCTGCATGAGAAGGAGAACCCGACCGGGCGCGAGAGCGCGGCCGGATCCGGGAAGAAGGATGGGAAATGAGCGATCATACCGAACACGCGGGCGAGGTCGTCTATGCGGTGCTGGTCTGGGTCGATCCGGTGGCCGGACGCGACTATCTCGCCTGGCTGGAAGACGGCCATGTCCGCGAAGTCGCGGCCTTCCCCGGCATTCGCTGGGCACGCCGTGTCCGGCTCGAACAGCGCGACGACGACGGCTGGCTCGGCATTCTCGTGATCTACGGCTTCGAGGACCGTGCGGCGCTGGAACGCTATCGCAACAGCGATCTGATCCGCTCCTTCGCTCCCGTCTATCGGCGTTTTGGCGGCACCTTCCGGGTCACCCGCTTCTTCGGACCGGTCGAGGAGTTCGTCGGGCTGGACGCGCTTGCCGGCAGGCCGTGCGAGGACGAGCCATGAGCGCTCGGCCGGACATGCGGCGCGTCTGGCATCAGGGCGGATGCCACTGCGGCGCCGTGCGTTTTCGGGTGCGCGCGCCGGCGAGCGCACCGGTGACGCGCTGCAACTGCTCGATCTGCACGATGACCGGCTTTCTGCATCTGATCGTCGCGGCCGAGGATTTCGCGCTGCTCACCGGCGCCGAAATGCTCACCGAATACCGTTTCGGGACAGGCCGCGCCCGCCACCTGTTCTGCCGGCGCTGCGGGGTGAAGAGCTTCTATCACCCGCGCTCGCACCCCGAAGGCATCTCGGTGAACGTCCACTGCCTAGATCCCGGCAGCTTCACGCCCGAACGCATCGAGGAATTCGATGGGCGCGACTGGGAACGCGCCATCCGTACCACCCCACCCCCGACGACCGGATGAGGGGAAAATGTCCTCGCCCCGCCGCCCCCTGCGACCGGCCCGCCAATGCGGACGACATCACCGGCGCGTGAAAACTCACGTTCTGCTAGCGCACACATGGAAAATTTAAACCATGTATGGTAGGTGGCTTGAATCGGCCGGGATACGCGGCGCGATCTGCTAGGACGAACGATCGCGACATCCGCCGAAGGGGGACAGGCATCACCACCGGGCATGGCGGTACATGGCTGCGCATCTAGCGCCGGCGAAGTGCAAGAGCAGAGCGAGCCGGACGAGTCCATCGGAGTCCGCGCGGCGCGCGCCGAGGAGGCAGGAGAGAGGTCGAGGACGAGGATATGCGGGGATGAGAGGGCGTCCCGGTGGAAAATCCAGGGGAGGACCGAAGGATGAAAGAACACGCAGAAAACGACAAGGGATCGCCCGCGCCCGCCGGATCCGGGCCGGTGATCTTCATCTCCGTGATTGGGCTGCTAGCGGTGACGGGGCTGGTCTGGCTGTTCGTCGGTCCGAGCCGAAATCCGCTCTTTATGGGCCACCGTATTCTGGCATGGTCGTTCGCCGCCCTGCTGCTGATAACCGCGGTCTTTGGCATGCTTGCCTGGCTCTTCGGCAGCTGGAAGCTCGCCTCCAGGGAACATGCTTTCGGTATGCCGCCCGGCACCGTACGAGCGTTTCTCGCAATCGCCGTGCTGTTCAGCGTAATGGCCCTGTCGGTCTATCTCGTCGAAATGCTCGGTGACCCTGCACCGCGACAGATCGACCCCGGCACCCAGGTCCAGATCACGGAGGACGGTTATTATTACACGCGCGGCGGCCATCGCTATTTCCAGTCGAACGCGGGGACGGCCTTCGCACGTGAAATCGGCGGGCGGATGGCGACCGCGCTGATGACCATCCTCGCCGCGGTATCCTCTTTCTATTTCGCCAGCCGGGCCGCGCAGCCGAACCGGCCGTCGAGCGCAGCCGGCAAACAGGCGCATGCACCGGGAGGCACTGGGACGGAGACATCCGGATCATCGGATACGGGCGCTGGAAAGCGGCAGACCCAGCCGGCTGCGGACAAAGACGGTCGAATGGTGGACCCGGGCTAGTCAATGCCGAGCGTGTTAGGCCACGCGCAAGGCCACGCGTCGCCACTGCCCACACCGTTCCGTTCATTCGCCGGAGCCGTGGCGGCGCCGGGATGAGGGATTTGTGCCCCGCCCATCCATCCCTCTTGTGGCGACGGGCGGGCCTTCCTATATGGCGTCCTGCCGTTCGCATAATGTCGGGACCTCGGACTGCAAGTGGCGAGGATGTGCGCGGGTCGCGCGGCATCCGCCACCTCGGGCCGTACACGCGCCGACGATTGCGAAGCGGGAGATTCGCTGCAACCAGTAAGCCGCTTGCCGGAGGCCCGCCCATGTCCGAACCTTCCGCCTTTCCCCACTGGCACGGCACCACCATTCTCTGCCTGACGAAGGACGGCCGCACGGTGATGGCCGGCGACGGTCAGGTCTCCATGGGCGATACGGTGGTCAAGGCGAAGGCGCGCAAGGTCCGCCGGCTGGCCGAGGGGCGGGTGCTGGCCGGCTTCGCAGGAGCGACGGCGGATGCCTTCACCCTCCTTGAGCGGCTCGAATCCAAGCTCGAACGCTTTCCCGCCCAGCTCACCCGTGCCTGCGTCGAGCTCGCCAAGGACTGGCGCACCGACCGCTATCTGCGCCGACTCGAAGCGCTGCTCGCGGTTTCCGACGGGCGCGTCTCGCTGCTGGTCTCGGGCAACGGTGACGTGCTCGAGCCTGACGACGGGATCATCGGCATCGGCTCGGGCGGCAATTACGCGCTGGCCGCGGCGCGCGCCCTGATCGACCT
>RFIU01000131.1 GCA_003695555.1 Alphaproteobacteria bacterium | reverse complement strand
GTCTGCGCCTGTTCGGCCATTCGCCGGACCGGCCGATCCGGCCGTTGCGGATCTCGAAGACCAATACCGGGATCCAGATCGCCTATGCGGCGATCGTGTTGTTCGACCATGCCCACGGGGCGCCGCTCGGCGGCGGCTGGCAGAAGCCCGCGGCGCTGCTGGTCGCGGCCTCTACCTTGGCAAGCTGGTTGGCCTATGCGCGGCAATGGTGGCACGTTCGCCATGCGGATGGCGGAAACGGCTAATCGGGAAGCCGGCCGCTGTCCGCCAGCACGCTGCCCGCCAGATAGAGCGAACCGGTGATCAGCACCTCGATCGGGCGTTCTGCGTGCCGGGCGCGCAGATCGGCAAGTGCGCCCATGACGTCGCCGGCGACCAGACCGGTCATTCCCAGCCCGCTCGCCGCGGTGGCGATCCGCGCCGGCGGGATGTGCTCGTGGCCGGCGAGCGGCACGCCATGAACACTGGTCGCACGGCCGCGAAAGGGACGCAGAAAGTGCATCGGCTCACGTTGCGCCCCCATCCCCATGATCAGGTGCAGGGTTCGCGCCGGCTCTTCCTCTCCCGCTCGATCAGCGAAAAAGCGCGCCAGCACGCGGGCGCCGTCCTCATTGTGCGCACCGTCCAGCCACAGTCGGTCGTCGGGGCCGAGGCACCGGGCGAGCGGCCCTTCTCCGATCGATTGCAGACGCCCCGGCCAGCGGGCCCAGCGCATCGCCGCCTCGATCGCCGCATCGGGAAGGGCGAGGCCGGGTATCCGTTCGAGTGCGGCGATGGCCAGTGCCGCATTGGTCAGCTGATGATCCCCATGAAGAAAAGACGGGCGCGGCAGGACGCGCCGCCGTCCGGCGCTGCGATAATACCAGCGCGCGTCAAGGTCATCGCCGCCTCCGGCGCCTTTCTGGCCGAGCGAGCCGTAGGAGAAATCGCGGTCCGCCAGCACGACCGGCGCCTTGAGCCGGCGCGCCGCGGCGAGCACCTCGGAGAGCACTTCGGCCGGCTGGGGGGCGACGATGAGGGGAACGCCGGATTTGACGATACCCGCCTTTTCGCGGGCGATCGCGACAAGATCGTCGCCGAGAAAGGCCTGATGGTCGATGCCGACGGCGGTGATCACGCTGGCCGCCGGTTGTGCGATGACATTGGTCGCATCGAAACGCCCGCCGAGCCCGACCTCGACCAGGCAAAGATCCGCAGGCGTGCGGGCGAAGGCGGTGAACGCGATCGCAGTGGTGATCTCGAAGAAGGTGATCGGCTCTCCGGCATTGGCTGCCGCGACCTCGTCGATCAGCTCGGCGAGCATGTCGTCTTCGATCAGCCGGCCCGCGAGCCGGATGCGTTCATGAAAACGCACGAGATGCGGCGAGGTATAGGCATGGACGCGAAGCCCCGCCGCTTCGGCGATGGCGCGGGCAAAGGCGATGGTCGAGCCCTTGCCGTTGGTCCCTGCGACATGGACGACCGGCGGCAGCCGGTCGTGCGGCCGATCGAGCTTTTCGAGCAGGCGTGCGATCCGCCCCAGCGACAGGTCGATCTTCTTCGGATGCAGCCGTTCGAGCTGCGCCAGCCGCTTTGCGATCGCAGCGTTCATGACTGGGGCCCTGACCCGATCCGCCGCTCCTGTACAAGTATCATTGAAACGCCATCCAAGAAGCCGTCCGCGTTCCGTTTGCCGGCCATCGATCACCGATCACGGATTACCGATCACCGAATACCGGCTCCGCCGAACGCGTCATGTGGGCGATGAGGCGGGCAAGAGTCTCGCGCAGCTCGCTACGCGGCACGACCATGTCGAGCATGCCGTGCTCGAGCAGATATTCGGCGCGCTGAAAGCCTTCCGGAAGCTTCTCGCGGATCGTCTGTTCGATGACCCGCGGACCGGCGAAGCCGATCAGGGCGCCGGGCTCGGCGATCTGAACATCGCCGAGCATCGCGAAGGATGCGGTGACCCCGCCGGTCGTCGGATCGGTCAGTACGACGATATAGGGCAGGCCGGCTTCCTTGACCATCTGTACCGCGATGGTGGTGCGCGGCATCTGCATCAGCGAGAGGATACCTTCCTGCATGCGAGCGCCCCCGGCGGCGGTGAAGACGACGAGCGGCGCCCCGCGGGCCACCGCCTCTTCCGCCGCGCGAATCAGCGCTTCGCCGACCGCCAGCCCCATCGAGCCGCCCATGAAGAAGAAGTTCTGAACCGCAACGACCGCCTCCTGGCCGCCGATCGTGCCGGTCGCGACCTCCATCGCGTCCTTTGCGCCGGTCTTGTGCTGCGCCTGCTTCAGGCGATCGGTGTAACGTTTGGTGTCCTTGAAGCGCAGCGGATCGCGGGCGACCTCGGGCGGCGCGATCTTCTCGTAGCGGCCGTCATCGAAGGTGATTGCAAAACGCAGTTCGGGTGCGATTCGGCCATGGTGCCCGCAGTTCGGACAGACATTGAGACGGGCGGCGAATTCTTTGTGATAGACAAGCTGACCGCATTCGCCGCACTTGTGCCAGAGATTGTCGGGCGCCTCGCGCTTGCGCCGGATCACCCGCTGAATGCGCGGCCGCACATAGTCCTTCAGCCAGTTCATCGACCTTCCGCTCCTTCCTCGCGGGCCGCATGCACCGCATCCGCGAGCCGCTTTGCCAGCGCCGACACCCGCGCCACCGGATCGCCGCCGTCGTCGAGGGCCGCCGCGACCTCGCGCACCAGGGCCGAGCCGACCACCACCGCATCCGCGTGACGAGCGAGCGCGGCGGCATCTTCGGGCGTCTTGATCCCGAAACCGACGGCAACCGGCAGATCGGTGGCCCGTTTCAGCCGCGCCACCGCCCGCTCGACGGTTTCCTCGGCCGCGCTGCGGGTGCCGGTGATGCCGGCGACCGCGACATGATAGAGAAAGCCGGATGCACCATCCAGCACCTTCGGCAGGCGGGCGTCATCGGTGGTCGGGGTGGCAAGCCGGATGATGTCGAGCCCGCGCGCCTTCGCCGGACGGCGCAGTTCGGCATCCTCTTCGGGCGGCAGATCGACGACGATCAAACCGTCGATGCCGGCGGCGGCCGCCTCTTCCACGAAGGCCTCGACGCCGAAGGCGAGGATCGGATTGTAATATCCCATCAGGACGACCGGTGTGTGATCGTCACGGGCGCGAAGCCGTCGGACGAGGCCGATGACGCCGGCAAGCGTTGCGCCGGCGCCAAGAGCGCGCAGATTCGCTTCCTGAATCGCCGGTCCGTCGGCCATCGGGTCGGAAAAAGGGACGCCGATCTCGATCAGGTCGGCTCCCATCAGCGGCAGCGAGGCGACGATCTCCTCGCTCGTCTCCATGTCCGGATCGCCAGCGGTAACGAAGGTGATGAGACCGGCCCGCCCCGCGCGTGCCAGTTCGGCGAAACGACGAGCGATGCGTCCGCTCATCCGATCTCCTCCCCCAGCGCTTCGGCGACGGTGAAGATGTCCTTGTCGCCGCGCCCGCACATGTTCATGACGATGATATGGTCGCACGCCAGCTCGGGCGCGATGCGGATGACATGGGCGAGCGCATGCGCCGGTTCGAGCGCCGGCAGGATGCCTTCCAGTCGGGCACAGGTGCGAAACGCCGCCAGCGCCTCGTCGTCGGTGGCGGCGAAATAGCGTACGCGCCCTGTTTCCTTGAGCCAGGAATGTTCGGGTCCGATGCCGGGATAGTCGAGACCGGCGGAAATCGAGTGTGCCTCGCGGATCTGCCCATGTTCGTCCTGAAGCAGATAGGTACGGTTGCCGTGCAGAACGCCGGGGGTACCACCGGCGAGTGCCGCCGCATGTTCGCCGGTTTCGATGCCCCGGCCGGCCGCCTCGACCCCGTGACAGGCAACATCGGCCTCATCCAGAAAGGGGTGGAACAGGCCGAGCGCATTCGAGCCGCCGCCGATGCAGGCGACGAGGGTGTCCGGCAGCCGTCCTTCGCGCGCCATGATCTGCTCGCGCACCTCTCGCCCGATCACCGACTGAAATTCGCGGACCATTGCCGGATAGGGATGCGGGCCGGCGACCGTGCCGATCACATAGAAGGTGTCCTCGACGTGCGCGACCCAGTCGCGCAGGGCCTCGTTCATGGCATCCTTCAAGGTCCGAGAGCCCGAGGTGACGGCCCGCACCTCGGCGCCGAGCAGGCGCATCCGGAAGACATTGGGCTTCTGCCGCTCGATGTCGCGCTCGCCCATATAGACGACGCAGGGCAGGCCGAAACGCGCCGCCACCGTCGCTGTCGCGACCCCGTGCTGACCGGCGCCGGTTTCTGCGATGATGCGGGTCCGGCCCATCCGGCGCGCCAGCAGTACCTGACCGATCGCGTGATTGATCTTGTGGGCGCCGGTGTGATTGAGCTCGTCGCGCTTGAAATAGATCTTCGCGCCGCCGAGCTCTTTCGTTAGCCGTTCGGCGAAATAGAGCGGGCTCGGCCGGCCGACATAGTGGGCGAGCAAATCGTCCATTTCGGCCCGGAAGGCGGGGTCATGCCGGGCCGACTGCCAGGCGCGTTCGACCTCCAGAATCAGCGGCATCAGCGTCTCGGCGACATAGCGGCCGCCGAAGATGCCGAAATGGCCGGCCTCGTCCGGTCCGCCACGATAGCTGTTGATGCCGCTTTTCGTCGCTGCGCTCATGACGTCTCATCCATCGTCGCTGCCCGCCGCACGGCCTTCAGGAAGGCCCGGATCTTTGCCGGCGATTTCACCCCCGGCTTGTCCTCCACCCCGCTCGATACGTCAAGGCCGAAGCCGGGTGCGGCCCGTATCGCGGCGGTGACATTGTTCGGATCCAGCCCGCCCGAGAGCAGACATCGTTGCCGGAGGTCGGCGGGAATTTCGGCGAGCAGCGACCAGTCGAAGCGCCGGCCAGCGCCGCCGGGCAGCACGGCATCCGCCGGCGGTTTCGCATCGAAGAGCAGTCGGTCGGCGCAGGTTTCATAATCCGAGATGCGCAAAAGATCCCCTGCCGCGGCCACCGGAATCGCCTTGATCAAGGGGCGCGCATGGCAGGTGCGGATTTCGGCCAACCGTTCCGGCGTCTCCTGCCCGTGCAATTGCAGCAGGTCGCAGCAGGCGACCGTTTCGGCGAGCAGCGCATCGTCGGGATCGACGAAGACGCCGACCGTCTTCAGGCCAAGGGAACGCGCCGTACCGGCAAGCTTCGCCGCTTCCTCGACGCCAAGATGGCGCGGGCTTGCGGAAAAGAAGACGAGGCCGACGAAGGTCGCGCCACCATGCGCAGCCGCGACGATCGCCTCGTCATTCGAGACACCGCAGATCTTGACGGGCGGCATCGGCATTCGATTGTGGCTCCCGCTCCAGCCTGCCGCCCCGCTCAGTCCTTCGCGACGATGCCGAGCATGCGGCCGTAGCCGACATAGTGATCCGAGCCGAGATCCTTCTCATTGGCCGCCCGGCGTTCCTCGATCGGCTTCGCCCGTGCCTGGGAAAGGCGCCGCGCATAATAGTCCGAGAAGGCATCGACCCCATGGCCCATGACGATCCGGTTCATGAAATTGAACAGTGCCGTCACGGCCGCCGTGTCGGCGACCGCCTCTTCCGGCCAGCCGGCATCCAGAATGGCCTGAACATCGGCCTGCTCCAGAGTTTCGGGCGCCCGGGTGAGCTTGCCGGCATAGCGCAGGATCGGCTTCAAGCGCTCATCCACCGGCGCGCGCCCGAGATCGTCCAGCAGCGCTTCGACAACCCCTTCCGGCATGCCGTAGTCCTCGGCATAGGCGGTATGCGCATTGGTGCAGAAGCGGCAGCGATTGAGCGCCGAGACATAGGCCGCGATCAGCTCGCGCTCGCCGATCGAGAGCGGGCTTTCCCCGCGCAGGATGACGTCATGGGCCTCCAGCAGTGGCCCCCAGCCCTTCGGAAAGCGTTTCAGCACGTCGGCCAGATTGGTCCGTTTCGGCAGCGATGGCAGATGCCC
>RFIU01000002.1 GCA_003695555.1 Alphaproteobacteria bacterium | reverse complement strand
CACCAAGACCGATGATAACGAAGACGTTGAAGGAAAGCTCCGCAATGGGGAAATAGAGCGGCATCGGTCCTCGGCATCCGGCCTGTCGCACGGCGGCCCCTTCGCGGATGACCCCGGCAGGGCGACGTGCCTTCGCCTTCTTGCTACCCCAAGCCTGCCGCAAGCGCAACGAAAGAGCGGCGGAAATGAAGGCATGCACACCGGCCGCGCCCGACAGGGGTGCCGGCAGCCGTGCCCGCACCGTCAGCCGATCACCGATTACCGATTGCCGATCACCGAATGGCGATCGCCGGCCTAGATCCGGCGGGCGAAGAGCATCTCCTTGATCTCGGTGATCGCGCGCGCCGGATTGAGGCCCTTCGGACAGACCTGCGTGCAGTTCATGATCGTATGACAGCGATAGAGCCGGTAGGGATCCTCAAGGTCATCGAGACGCTCGCCGGTCGCCTCGTCGCGACTGTCCGCCAGCCAGCGATAGGCCTGCAACAGCGCCGCTGGGCCCAGATAGCGGTCGGCGTTCCACCAGTAGCTCGGGCAAGAGGTCGAACAGCAGGCGCACAGGATGCATTCATAAAGCCCGTCGAGCTTCTTGCGATCCTCGTGCGACTGCAGGCGTTCCTTGCCGGCCGGCGCCGGCGAGTCGGCTTTCAGCCAGGGCTCCACCGCGGCATATTGCGCATAGAAATTGGAAAGGTCGGGGACCAGATCCTTGACGACCTCGAGGTGCGGCAGCGGATGGATGGCGATGTCGCCCTGATAATCGTCGATCGGCTTGGTGCAGGCGAGCGTGTTGGCGCCATTGATGTTCATCGCGCAGGAGCCGCACACGCCCTCGCGGCAGGAACGCCGGAAGGTCAGCGTCGAATCGACCTCGTCCTTGATCTTGATCAGCGCATGCAGGACCATCGGCCCGCAATCGTCCATGTCGAGCTCATAGGTATCGAGGCGCGGATTTTCGCCGTCATCCGGGTTCCATCGATAGATGTGGAAGCGACGGACGTTCTTCGCGCCTTCCGGGGCCTTCCAGACGCGGCCCTTCTTCACCCGCGAATTCTTCGGCAATGCAAATTCGACCATTCTCACGAACTCCCTCGGGCGCGGCGTGTCGGAACGCGACGTGCCGCGACGCGCCTTATCAATATACCCGTTCCTTCGGCTCGATGTAGCTCACCTCGTCGGTCAGCGTGTAGGTGTGCACCGGGCGATAGTCGAGCCGGACCGCGCCCTTGTCATCGACGAAGGCGAGCGTGTGCTTCATCCAGTGTTCGTCGTCGCGCTTCGGGAAATCCTCGCGTGCATGGGCGCCGCGGCTCTCCTCGCGGGCGAGCGCGCCATGACACAGGCTGAGCGACTGCAGCATCAGATTCTCAAGCTCAAGCGTTTCGACGAGGTCCGAATTCCACACCAGCGAACGGTCCGAGACGTGGATGTCGGCCATCTGTTCCCACAAGCCGGCAAGCTGTTCGACCCCTTGCGCAAGCTCCTCTCCGGTGCGGAAGACCGGCGCCTTCGACTGCATCGTGTGCTGCATTTCGACCCGAAGCTTCGCGGTCGGCGTGCCCCCGTTGGCATTGCGATAGCGATCGAGGCGGGCTATCGCTGCTTCGCCGGCGTCGTCAGGCAGTCGCTTCATCGGCTGGCCGCCCTTCAGATTCTCGGCCACCGTCAGCGCTGCCGAACGACCGAATACGACGATGTCGAGCAGCGAATTGCAGCCGAGCCGATTGGCGCCGTGCACCGAAACACAGGCCGCCTCGCCGGCGGCATAGAGACCGGGCACGATGGCGTCCGGATCGCCGTCCTTCGGGCAGAGCACCTCGCCCTTGTAGTTGGTCGGGATGCCGCCCATGCAATAGTGCGCGGTCGGCACCACTGGAATCGGCTCCTTGGTGACATCGACGCCGGCGAAGATCTTCGCCGATTCCGAAATCCCCGGCAGCCGTTCGGCGAGCAGCTCGGCCGGCAGATGCTCGAGATGCAGATGGATATGATCCTTGCGCGGACCAACGCCCCGGCCTTCGCGGATCTCGATGGTCATCGCCCGGCTGACAACGTCGCGCGAGGCAAGATCCTTGGCGGTCGGCGCATAGCGCTCCATGAAACGCTCGCCGAGCGCATTGGTGAGATAGCCGCCTTCGCCGCGCGCACCCTCGGTGATCAGCATGCCGGCACCATAGATGCCGGTGGGATGGAACTGCATGAACTCCATGTCCTGGAGCGGCAGGCCGGCACGCAGTACCATGCCGCCACCGTCGCCGGTGCAGGTGTGCGCCGAAGTGCAGGAGAAATAGACCCGCCCATAGCCGCCGGTGGCGAGAATCGTCGCGTTCGCATGGAAGCGGTGAATGGTGCCGTCTTCGAGACACAGGGCCATGACGCCGGCGCATTCGCCGTCCACCATGATGAGGTCGAGCGCGAAATATTCGACGAAGAATTCCGCCTGATGCTTCAGGCTCTGCTGATAGAGGGTGTGCAGAAGGGCGTGACCGGTGCGGTCGGCCGCCGCGCAGGCGCGCGGCACCGGCGCCTTGCCGAATTCCTTCATGTGGCCGCCGAAGGGTCGCTGATAGATCAGCCCCTTTTCGGTGCGTGAGAAGGGCAGACCCATGTGCTCAAGCTCGATCACCGTCTCGGGTGCCTCGCGGCACATGTATTCGATGGCGTCCTGATCACCCAGCCAGTCCGACCCCTTGACGGTGTCGTACATGTGCCAGCGCCAGTCGTCCTTCTCGATATTGCCGAGCGAGGCGGCGATGCCGCCCTGAGCGGCCACCGTGTGCGAGCGGGTCGGAAAGACCTTGGTGATGCAGGCGGTCCGCAGGCCGGCCTGCGCCAGGCCGAGGGTCGCACGCAGACCCGCGCCGCCGGCGCCGACGACGACGGCGTCCAGTTCGTGGTCGATGATCTCGTATCCGCTCATGGGGGCTTATCCTCCAAAAGAAATCTTCAGGACCATGACGATCCCGAGCAGGGCGAAGAAGGCACTGAGGAACGAGACGAGCAGCAGGCTCGTCATCTTCCATGCCTCGTCATGGACATAGTCCTCGATGACCACCTGCAGGCCGAGCTTGAGATGGTAGAAGACGCTCGCGATCAGAAGGGTCAGCAGAACGGTGACCACGGGATCCTTCACCCACCAGACGAGGGTGCGATAGTCCGCCCCGGCAAGCGTCACTACCGAGACCGCGAACCAGACGATGAGCAGCAGATTGACGATCGCGGTCAGACGCTGATGCCACCAGTGGCCAGAACCGGCATGTGCGCTGCCCAGTCCTTCGACCTTCTTCAACGGGGTGCGAAAGTCCTTCATCGTGAGAAACTCCCTCGAGCGAGGCGCGAGCCTTCTTACAGCAGGCCGGCGAAGTGATAGGCGCCAGCCCAGACGACGAGTGTCAGCACCAGCGCGCCGAGCAGCAGCCAGGGACCGATCCGGGCGGCGGAATCCTTTTCCAGCAGGCGGCCGGTATCCATCAGCAGATGACGGATACCGGTCATCAGATGCGCCATCACCGCCAGCGTCACGCCGAAGAGCACGAGCCGGCCGATGAACGAGCCCATGACGCTGCGGAAGAACTCATAATAGTCGGGTCCCAGCGCAATCGCCGAGACCCACCAGACGAGCAGCAGCGCACCGAGCGCGCTCGCGATGCCGCTGGCGCGGTGAAGAATCGACAGCGCCATGTTCATCTGCCAGCGCCAGATCTGAAGATGGGGGGAAAGCGGACGCTGAACCTGGCTCATGGATCGTACCTCCCTTGGTCCTTTCCGCTCAGGACCCGCCTGCCGGCACGAGACTGCCGGTCCCGCGAATCCTTCGGACGGAACACGATTCGGGTCTGGCGGGGCAAGAATCTTGCTTTTTCTCTAGCGCCGCCGGCCTCGCGAATGCAAGCGGAAATCCGTGTCGATCGGATGCGGCTTTCCGCAGGTGGGCACATCTTTCCCCACCACCGGACGGCCGT
>RFIU01000130.1 GCA_003695555.1 Alphaproteobacteria bacterium | reverse complement strand
GGTAGTAGAAGACATTGACGCTGCCGGCGATCCGGCCGGCGATCCGCTTTAGCGAAATCTCGCCGCCGCGCGCAGTCTCTTCACGCAAGCCGGTGTCGCCGCGTTCGAAAGTGAAGGTGGCAAGGTGCGGTCCGTTCGAGAAGAGTTCTTCGGGCGTCGGCGCCCGTTCGACGCGAAAGGCGCTGAGGCCTGCGACCCAACCCGAGCCGAGCTCCAGCGACGCCCCGCCGGTCACCGAGACGCCGGTGAAGTGCCGCCTAACGTCGAGCGCTGCTGCCCGGCTCGCCTGACGGTCGAAGCGGATGCCGCCTTCAAGGGTGAGCGCCGGCATCGGCTCGACCCGCTCGAAGAGATAGGCGCCCCATTGAAAGGTCCGGGTCGGCGGCACGAACGCCTCTTCGCCGAGCGCCGAAAAATCGCGCTTGCGCCAGGTAAGGCCGAAGGAACCATGGAGAGGCCCGAACGCCTCATGGACAAGGTCGAGGCGGCCTTCATAACCGCTGTTGGTAAAGCGGGTGCCGACCGCACCGTCTTCGAGTTCGACCTGCGAATAGTCGCCATAGACGAATTTGAGGTCGGCGCGGGCGATGCCCTCGACCGGATCATCACGCCCGCCGAGCACGTCGATGCGCTGCTGCGAGGTGTCGATCCGCACAGCGGGCGGGCCGCCATCCTCAGAGACGGGTATGCCGTAATTGTTCTCATTATCGGTGAAGGCGGCTCCGAAGAAGCCGTCATCGTCGACCCATGACAGGCCACCGCTCGCTCCCCAATTGTGCTGGTCGGAATTGCGGGCACGGCCCTTGGGCTCGAGCCCGGCGGGCAGAGGATCGGCGAGGCGCTGGCGCCGGCTGCGCAGAAAGCCGGGCACATGATAATCGTTGGTGTGGCGGTAGAAGCCCTGGGTATGGGCGACAAGGTGGTCGCTTAGCGCCAGCGACACCGCGCCGGCCGGCGAGATCAGATCGTCATCGCTGCCATAGGAAAGGCGCACGAAGCCCTCGGCACCATCGACCGGCAGGGCATCGGGCACCCGATCGTCAATCATATTGACGACCCCTGCAATCGCGTTCGCACCATAGACCAGCGAGGCGGGCCCGCGCACTACCTCGACCCGACGCAATGTCGCAACGTCGCCGGCAACCGCATGATCGGGGCTGGTGGTCGAGGCATCGATGGTATCGAGACCGTTGATCAGCACCCGCATCCGGTCGCCGGCCAGCCCGCGGATCACCGGCCGGCTGGCGCCGGCGCCGAAAAAGGTCTGCGAGATGCCCGGCAGATCCTTCAGCGTCTCGCCGATGGTCGGGGCGAGCGCCTGCTCGAGCGCCTCGTCAGACATCACCGAGGTTCCTTGCAGCGCCTGCGCGCGCCGGGTGGCAAGCGGATTGGCCGTCACCACGATCTCCTCAAGTGGGCCATGGGGGTGGCTGTGCCCCTCCTGCTCCTTGCGCTGCGCATCCGCCTCTTCGGCCCGCGGCGCACCCGGCGCAAGGCCGAGCGTCACGATGATGGCGATCGCGGCCATCGGGTGAATGCCGTTTCGCATCGTCTTTCCTCGCATGTCGCTGTCTTTCGTCTCTGGTTCATCGATCGCCTGGTGCTTACGAAAGCGCACGCTCTGAAACCGTGCATGCGCGCGCCGAATGTTCTGTGCACATGGACGAACAAGGAAATGCGCCACATTTGAATGCTGCGGCGCGCCGTGCCGGGAGGCGCGCGCAGATTAGTGGGGGCGCCGAAGACCCGTCAAGGCGTGGTCCGCGTGAACGATCGTTGAGCCGGGCGCGCGCCGGGGCTGGCCATGACGACTGCGAGCGCCTATATGCGGGCCATGGTGATCGTCTTCGATTGTGATGGAACGCTGGTGGACAGCCAGCATGCGATACGCGCGGCACTGGCGCGCGCCTTCGCACGCCATGATCTCGTGCCGCCGGATCTTGCCGCCGTCCGTCGAATCGTCGGCCTTTCGCTCGACGAAGCGATGGAAAGTCTCCTCAGCCTTACCGCCCAACAGGGCGACCCGCGCCGGCTGGCCGAAGGTTATCGCGAGGCTTTCATGGAGATCCGGCGCACACAGGAAGGCGACCACGACTTCGAACCGCTCTATGAGGGAATCGGCGAGCTGATCGCGGAACTGGCCGACGCCGGGGCGCGTCTCGGCATCGCCACCGGCAAGTCGCGGCGCGGCATCGCCGCAACCCTCGCCCGCCACGGGCTTGCCCAATATTTCGACACGGTCCAGACTGCCGATACGCACCCCTCCAAGCCGCATCCGGCGATGCTCGAGACGGCCTGCGCCGAACTCGGCGCCGATCCGGCGGAAACCGTTCTGGTCGGTGACACCCGCTTCGACGTCGAAATGGCGCAGCGCGCCGGCGCGCACGCCATCGGCGTGGCCTGGGGCTATCACGAACCGACGGAGCTGCTGGAGATGGGAGCGGCGGCCGTCGCGAGCTCCGCTGACGAGATTCCAACATTCGTCCGGCAACTGCTGGCAGGCGAAGGGAGAGGGAATGCGAAGGGCGAGACAAGGCAGCAGCGATGAAACGCCGAGCCGTATCCCCATCCAGGCCCGATAGCGAACGTTCGGCGCACGCCGAGCGTCAGCCGCGTTTCCTGGGCCTTGCCGCCGGCATGCTGGCGGTGGCGCTGGTCATCTATCTGGTGATCGGCCAACTGCCGGCAGCCGATGCCACGGGGCTGGTGACCGGCTTTTCGACGGCATTATCCCTGCTGCTGCTGCTCGTCGTCGCCTTCGCTTTGCTGTTCCTAGCCGCCTATCTCAATTCGCGCTTCGGGCTCTTTCTAGCTGATCGCGGTCACTATCTGATGGATCTCTGGCGGGTGCCGATGCGGTTCTTCAGCTTCGGCGGCTTCTTCACCGAAGACATCGAAGAGGAAAAGCGCCTCGCCAGCGAACGCAAGCGTGCCCGCCATGAACGCCGCCGCTATGCCCGGATGAGCCGAAAGAGGGCAGTGTCGCAACAGCGGCCGAGAGAGCGGGACGACAACCGGCCATGAAGACCACGTCCGGCATCCATCGTCCGCGCCGCTTCTACAACGAGGCGAAGATCCGAAGTCTTCCGGAAGGCGGCTTTGCCGTTCATCTCGATTCACGGCCCTTGAAGACGCCGGCGGGCCGGCCTCTCGTCGTCCCGACCCGCCCGCTCAGCGAGGCGATCGCAGCGGAATGGAATGCGCTTGGCGAACACGTCGATCCCGCCCGCCTGCCGCTCACCGGGCTTGCCAACACGGCCATCGACAGGATCGCCGCGAACCGCTCTGATATCGTCTCCACCCTGTGCGGCTTTGCCGAGGCCGATCTTCTCTGTTACCGCGCCGACGCCCCGGAAGAACTGGTCCGCCGTCAGCAGGAAATGTGGGATCCGCCCCTCGCGGCGCTCGCCGAGCGGACCGGCGCACGACTCCATGCCCTTGTCGGGGTGCTGCCGATAATGCAGCCGCAAGAGGCGCTGGAACGGATCGCGGAAGTCCTGGATACGCTCGACGACTGGCGCCTTGCAGTGCTTCAGGCGGTCGCCGGCGCCACCCGCTCGCTGGTTCTGGCCCTTCTCCATGCGCTGGACGCGATATCCTGTGAAACGGTGATCGCCGCCGCCCATCTGGATGAAACCTTTCAGAATGAACGCTGGGGATTCGACGAGGAAGCCATGCGCCGTCGATGCGTGATCGAAGACGAAATCCGCGACGCCGACCGCTTCCTTGCCCTGCTCGCTGGAAAGGCGAAGGACTGAACCCGCCATATCTTCCTGCGCGGCCACATCACCGATAAGCCGGAAGCAACGCCTGCCCCTTCTTCCGTCACCCCGGCGTTCCGCACTTGCGGTGTCCCCCGCCTCGCCTTCAAGGGCAATTGACATCTTCACGCGCGGTGCCTGTAGCGCACCACCCGATATCTTCGCGGCCTGATATCTTCGCGGCGCATCCTCACGGTGCGTTGCCTTGTCAGGGCGGCGACGGTTCGCGCGCATGGTCGGCAGCAACATATCAGCGGCGAATACGGGATCAGTAATAGTAACCGGTTACTTTGAGCAGGATCGGCCGTGATCCTCTCTGCTGTTTTTGATATATATGATATTTCAACTGCTTGCATTCCTGTTGCCAATCGTGCCGGCTCGTGATAAAACCGGTTACATCTTTCAGGAAGGCAATGGCACTCCCCAAGCGTCCGACGGCAGGCCTGCGCTCGCACCGCAAACGGAAATAACCGTTTCCCTGCCGTGATGCGGCTTATCGGGGAAGAAAAAGGGAGGAAAGACATGTTGGCCACGTTTCTCGACAAACGCCGTCTGAGCGGTCTGATGATGACGACGGCGCTCGGCGCCGGACTCTTCGCACTTGGCGGACAGCTCTCGCTGTCGGCCGCGGCGGCCGCGCCGACTGACGAAGCGGCCGCCCCGCAGGCGTCCGCTCAGGCCGGCGCAGACAAGGAAGATGCCGGAGCCGAAGACGTGGGCGAGATCGAAGAGATCGTCGTGACCGGCACCAGCCGGCTGCGCAGCGCCTTCAGCGCCCCCCTTTCGGTCACCCAGATGAACGAGGAAGAGCTTTCGCTCTACAGCTTCAACAGCCAGGCCGACATCCTGCGCACGGTCCCCGGCATTCGCGCCGAGGGCGGCGGCGGCGAGGTCGCATCCAATGTCTTCATCCGCGGCCTGCCATCGGGCGGCCAGTACCAGTTCACGCCGCTTGAATACGACGGGATTCCGGCCTTCTCGACCTTCGGGCTGAACTCATCGGCCTTCGACGTCTATTACCGCAACGATCTCGGCATCGAGCGGATGGAATTCGTCCGCGGCGGCGTGTCGAACCTGTTCGGCCCCGGCTCGGTCGCCGGCATCATCAACTATATCTCGAAGACCGGCTCGGATACACCGCAGAATGCGCTTCAGATCGAAACCGGCAGCCCGACGGAGGGGCCGAGCGCCTATCGCTTCCGGGCGGATTTCGCAAGCTCCGGCCCGCTGTCCTCGGACGCCGGCCTCTATTATGCGATCTCCGGCTACTATCGCTATGACGAAGGTCCGCTGAAGACCGGCCTGCCGACCCAGGGCTTTCAGCTTCGCGCCAATATCAAGAAGGATTTTGATGACGGCTCCGGATCGTTCCGGGTCTTCGGTCAGGTGATCAATGACGACGTCCAGTTCTTTCTCCCTCTGCCGCTCGACGGCACGACAAGAAAGCGCGCGATCGGCAATGACGGCCGCAAGGTCTTCACCGTTCAGACCGATGAGGCGCAGTTCCTCAGCTATGATACGCCGGCAGGCCGCTACGAGACCCAGATCCGCAACGGCGTGCGAACCGAGGGCGGCTCGATCGGCTTCGCGCTCGACAAGGAGCTTGCCAATGAGTGGGCGATAGAGGTGAAGGGCAAGTACGCCCGCTACAGCCACCAGTTCAACCTGTTTCTCGACGGTGACGGCATCGTCAATGTCCCGGAAACGCTGCCCGGCTTCCTTGAGGCGCGCGGGCTGCCGGATCTGTCGATGGCCGACTTCAGCTTCACCCGTTCGGGTCAGCCGGTGCCCGACGACTTCCTGCTGTTCGCCAATCGTATCCTCGATCGCTCACGCCCGGCCAATGACTTCACCATGGAGGCCGATCTGAAGAAGGACGCGACGACGGGTGCGGTCGATCACACCTTCACGCTCGGCGGCTTCTTCGCACGCGCCGAGGCTGATGACCGTGATTATCTCTTTACCTATCTCGGCGAGTTTTCTAACCGGCCGCGGCTCGTCGATCTGACGGTGACGCTGCCCGACGGCTCGACCGAGATCGTCTCGCAGAACGGTCTGCTGAACGCCGGCACCGGCTTTTCCAACAACAAGCACACGGCAACGCGTTTCGCCGTCTATGCCGCCGATCAGATGGAAACGGGTCGCTGGAACTTCGACATCGGCGTGCGCGTCGAGCGGATGATCGGCGACATTCTGCGCGAGATGACCTCGACCTTCATCATCTCCGACGACCCGACGCTTGCGCCGGATCTGCGTGATGTGAAGTTCGGCAATGGCGACTTCCTGAAAGGCCGCGTCCATACCACCGCCTGGGCGGCCTCGGCGGGTGCATCCTATGCGCTGAACGATCAGGTCAATGTCTATGCCAATTTCTCACGCGGGTTCTTCTTCCCGCAGATCCGCTCGGTACGCTTCTCGAGCCTCGGCGAGCCGAGTTCGTATGATGCCGAGATCATCAAGCAGGCTGAACTCGGCTTCAAGTTCGCCAACGACCTGATCCGTGCGACCGTCGCCGGCTTCTGGGACAAGCTCGGCAACCGGGCGAACGTGGATTTCGTCAATGCGCCTGGCGGCGGAGTGATCGAACTGACCAATTTGCAATCGACCCGCACCTATGGCGTCGAGGCGACCGCCGAGGTCTTCATCACCAGCGCGCTCAGGATCACCGGCAATCTGACGCTTCAGGACCACAAGTTCACGAAGTTCGAAGGTGCACCGCAGTTCGTCGGCAACGAGCTGCGCCGGCAGCCGAACTTCCTCGCCAATGCCGGCATCTTCTATGATGACGGGCGCTTCGACTTCGCCTTCTTCGACACCTTCGAAGGGTCGAGCTTCGCCAATGATTCCAACAGCGTGAAGCTGAAGTCGTTCAACATCGCGAGACTCGATGCCGGCTATCGTTTTGCCATCGCCGATGGTCAGAGCGTGCGGGTGAGCGTCGGCATCTTCAACCTCTTCAACAGCGACGGGATCACCGAGGGCAGCCCGCGCGTCGGCAATGCCCAGTCCACCGCCGGCGCCTTCTTCGTCGGCCGTCCGATTCTGCCGCGCCAGTTCACCTTGCGCGCACGCTACGACTTCTGAACGCCGCTGACCGGCGGGTGGTCCTTTCCGCTGCGACGAAAATCGCGGACCGCCCGCCGGAACATCCGCCGATCAGAGCGGCCGTCTTCGGCCCGTGGCCGGCACGCATGGGTGGAATACATCTGACCATGAAGGCGCAAGCGACATGAGCGACAGCCGCACGCGTGAATCCACGCGTCAATGTGACCTCGACCAGAAGGCACGAGCGATACTCGAGCGCAACGACCGGGGCGGCTATACGGTGCCCAATGGGGAAGTCTATCCCTTCCAGTGGAACTGGGATTCGGCTTTCGTCGCCTTGGGCTTCTCGACCTTCGCTCCGGCCCGTGCCTGGGCCGAGCTGGAAACCCTCTTCCGTGCGCAATGGCCGGACGGTTTCGTTCCCCACATCGTCTTCTGGAAACCGGACCCCGGCTATTTTCCGGGGCCCGAAGTCTGGCAGGCGGGTCGCGATCCCGCCACTTCCGGCATCACCCAGCCACCTGTGGCGGCGAGCGTCGTGCGCTGGCTCTTCGAAGCCGACCGCGAAGGCGGGCGTGAACATGCCGAGCGGCTGTTCCCCGCGCTCGTCGGCTGGCACCGCTGGTTCGCCGAATTTCGCGATCCGTTGAAGAAAGGGCTCGTGCTCGTCGTCCACCCCTGGGAAACGGGTCGCGACAACTCACCGGAATGGGACGCGCCGGCGGCCGCCGTCGATACCTCGCGCATCGCCCCTTACGAGCGGCGCGACATCGCCAAGCTCGATCATGGCATGCGGCCGACCAAGGAAGACTATGACCGCTATCTGGCCATCCTGGAATTCGGTCGCGACCATTCCTGGGATCACAGCCTGATGGCCGAATGCGGTCCCTTCCGGGTCCTTGACGTCGGCATGACGATGATCCTGATCCGCGCCGAACGGGATCTGCTGGCGCTCGCCGAAATGCTGGGTCACGAAGCGGAAGCGGCCGAGATCCGCAAGCGTCTCGATCGTGCGGCAGAGGGCGTTTCTTTCCTCTGGAACGAGGAAGTCGGCGCCTTCTGCTCCTATGACATGGTTGCCGGGCGTTCCCTCCCTATGATTACCAGCGCTGCCTTCCTGCCCTTCTATGCCGGTGTCGGAACCCCCGAGCAGCGGGCCGCCCTGCTCGACCATCTTGCGCGCATTGCCAGCCGGGTCCGCTATCTTGTGCCGAGTCTGGATCCCGAACATGGTGCCTTTGATGCGATCCGCTATTGGCGCGGCCCGGTCTGGGCGGTGGTGAATTTTCTGATCGCCCGGGGCCTTGCCGACGAGGGCGAGAG
>RFIU01000129.1 GCA_003695555.1 Alphaproteobacteria bacterium | reverse complement strand
GTGCCCAGCGTCGCCACCACCAGCGCCTGCGTCTCGCCGCGGGTGAACAACGCCGAGCCATGGGCGCGCGGCAGGAAGGCGACCTCGGCCTCGATCGGGCGCACCTCGTCGAGCGCGCGGCCGTCGATGCGCGGCTTGCCGGCAAGAATATTGCCGCGCACGATCTCCTTCTCGAGCTTCTTGAAAGTCTCGTCGGCATGCGCACGCACCGCCTCGTCGGCATCGGCGAAGGCGGCCCGCACCTCCTGGCGAATGGCATCGATGCGATTGCGGCGCTCCTGCTTGACGATGATCGCATAGGCTTCGCGCAGCGGCTCGGCCGCGATCTCGCGAACCTTCTCCTCGACCTCACTCATGTCGGGAGACTCGGGCAGGTCCCAAGGGTCCTTCGCCGCCTCTTCGGCCAGTTCGATGATCGCGCGGACCACCGGCTGCATCTGCTCGTGACCGAACATGACGGCGCCGAGCATGACCTCTTCGGTCAGTTCCTTGGCTTCCGACTCGACCATCAGCACCGCTTCATGCGTGCCGGCGACGACAAGGTCGAGAGCGCTCGTCTCAAGCTCGTCGGCGGTCGGATTGAGCAGATATTCGCCGTCGCGGTAACCCACCCTTGCGGCCGCAATGGGGCCGAGGAAGGGAATGCCCGAGAGCGTCAGCGCCGCGCTCGCCCCGATCATCGCGACGACATCGGGATCGTTTTCCATGTCGTGCGAGAGAACGGTGCAGATCACCTGCGTCTCGTTCTTAAAGTCCTTGTGGAACAGCGGCCGGATCGGACGGTCGATCAACCGGCTGGTCAGCGTCTCCTTTTCCGACGGGCGCCCTTCGCGCTTGAAGAAGCCGCCGGGAATCTTGCCCGCAGCGTAGGCCCGCTCGATATAATTGACGGTAAGCGGGAAGAAGTCCCGCGTCGGATCCGCCTGCTTGGCGGCGGTGGCCACGCACAGCACGGTGGTCTCGCCATAGGTCGCGAGCACCGCCCCGTCGGCCTGCCGGGCGACATGCCCGGTCTCAAGGACGAGCTTGCGCCCACCCCATTCGATTTCTTTCCTGTAAATGTCGAACATCCTTTTCTGCCTTCCAGCGACCGATTGCCCGGATGACTATCGGCCTCGTCTCATTGGTCCGACCCCCATGGCCGGACGCCCTTCTTCTCCTGCTTCAGAGAAACTCTTCGCCTGCCCCCGCCTCGCGACGCCCGGATCTCGCCAGGCGATTGCGTCCCGCGCATCGTGCCTCATCCAACAAGCCGCAAGACGGTGGCGGTGGATCCGCTTGTTCGGCCCGTCACCCGAGCGCCCTTTCGTGATATGGATGGGGGCGCATGGCAGACGGACTGCCGCCTTCTTCGGCCCTTCATATGGCAAGGGCCGGTGGCATGTTTCAAGCCGCCCGGCCCTGATCCTTCCTCACCTTCAGCGCCGCAGTCCAAGACGCGAGATCAGGTCGCTGTATCGTCCCTGATCCTTGCGCTTGAGATAGGCGAGCAGCTTGCGCCGCTGATTGACCAGATTGATCAGGCCACGGCGCGAATGATGATCCTTCTTGTGGGTCTGGAAGTGCTCGGTGAGATTGCGGATCCGTTCCGTCAGGATCGCCACCTGCACCTCCGGCGAACCGGTATCCCCGTCGCCGCGAGCGTATTCCTTGATCAATTCCTGCTTGCGTTCCTGCGTAATCGACATGTCGCTTTCAACTCCTCGACATCGGGTTCATCAGGATCCGGACCGGTCGGGCCACGCCACCCTCGACCTCGGCGATGGCGATCGCCGCGCGCTCGAGATTGCGGATCAGCACGGTCCCTTCCGTTTCCGTCGGCAGACGCAGCGACTGGCCGGCGGCAAGCCGGCGCGCTTCGTCGTCGGTGACGGCCAGCGCCGGGATGTCGGCCAGCGCGGTCGTCATGGGCAGCAGCATCGCATCCCGCCCGGCAGGGTCGGCCGCCTCGAGTCGATCGAGGCGCACCGCTTCCTCCTCGCCGAAGGGACCGACGCGCGTGCGGCGCAGATAGCCCAGATGCGCCCGGCTTTGCAAGGCCCGTGCGAGATCGCGTACCAGGGCGCGGACATAGACACCCTTGCCGCAGCTCATCACCAGGCGGCTTTCCCCCTTACCGGGATCGTGATCGAGCAGGCGCAGAGAATGGATCGTCACCTCGCGCGGCTGCAGACGACCTTCCAGATCCTCACCCGCGCGAGCGAGATCATAGGCCCGCCGACCGTCGATTTTGACAGCGCTGTAGGCGGGCGGAATCTGCTCGATCGTGCCGGTGAAGGCGGCAAGCGCGGCTTCGATCTCCTCGCCTTTCGGCCGGTGATCGCTGGTGGCCACCACCTCGCCTTCGCGATCGTCGGTGGTGCGCTCTTCGCCCCAGACCATGGTGAAGGCGTATTCCTTCACCCCATCCACGAGCCAGGGCATCAGCCGCGTCGCCGCCCCGAGTCCGATCGGCAGCACGCCTTCGGCGAGCGGATCCAGTGTTCCGGCATGGCCGGCCTTGGCGGCGCGCAGCAGCCTCTTCACCGCGTTCACCGCCTGCGCGGAGGTCATCTCCACCGGCTTGTCGAGCACCAGCCAGCCGGTGATCGGCCGCCCCCTGTTCCTGCGTTTCGCCATCTATTCCTCTTTGCCCTCGTCCGGCTTTTCAAGATCAGAGCGCACCCTTTCGGAACGCAGCAGATGCTCCACCCGTTCGGCGGCATCGAAACGTTCATCCAGACGGAAATTCAGTTCGGGCAGATACTTCGTGGTCATGAAGGGGGCCAGCTTGCCGCGCAGGAAACGGCGGTGACGATTGAGCGCCTTCACCGTTTCCACCTCGTCATGACCGCCGAGCGGCGTCACGAAGACTCGCGCATGGCGCAGATCGGGACTGACCTCCACCTCGCTCACCGTAACCGAGACGCCGCGCAGGTCATCGTCGTCGATCTCCTCGCGACGGAAGATCTCGGCCATCGCATGGCGGATCGCCTCACCGACGCGCAGCAACCGAAGATTCGGTCGCGCACCCCTCGTTCTTCTTTTCATCGTCCGGCGTTCTCTCGTTCTTAGATCCACAAGGGCCGCATGCAACAGGGCTCGACGCGCAGGAACCGGCGGCCTGCTAGAGCTTGCGCTCCACCTCGCGGGTCTCATAGGCTTCGACGATGTCGCCGGGCTTCATGTCGGCGAAGTTCTCGAAGGTAATGCCGCATTCGGTTCCCGAACGCACCTCCTCGACATCGTCCTTGAAGCGCCTGAGCGACGAGATCCTGCCGTCATAGACGATGACGTCGTCACGCAGGATGCGCGCGTGCGCCGACTTGCGGATGACGCCTTCTTCGACGAAGCAGCCGGCCGCCTTGCCGGATTTGCCGGCCTGGAAGACGGCCCGCACCGAAGCGCGCCCGAGCACGGTTTCCTCGATCGCCGGACCGAGCCGCCCGGCCATCGCCGCCTTGACGTCATCGATGAGGTCATAGATCACCGAATAGTATTTGATGACCACCCCCTCGCGCTCCGCCGCCTCGCGCGCCTGCTTGTTGGCGCGAACATTGAAGCCGATGATCATCGCATCCGACGCCTGGGCAAGACTGACATCGGTTTCGGTGATGCCGCCGACCGCGACATGCAGCAGCTTGGCACGGATTTCGTCATTTCCGATCTTCGCCAGTGCCTGTGCGATCGCCTCTGCCGAGCCCTGAACATCGGCCTTGACGATGACCGGGAATTCGGTGGCCTGCTGTTCCTTGAGCTTCGTGAACAGGCCTTCGATCGACTTCGGGCCGGCCTGAATCTTGCGACGGCGCTGCTGTTCCTGACGGTATTCGGCGATCTCGCGCGCCTTGGTCTCGTCATCGACGACGGCGAAGTCGTCGCCGGCGGACGGCGTGCCCTGAAAACCGAGAATCTCGACCGGCTGAGACGGGCCGGCGCTGGTCAGCCGACGGCCGCGCTCGTCCACCATCGCCCGCACCCGGCCCCACTGGGCGCCGCCGACGAAGACGTCGCCGACATGCAGCGTGCCGCGGCGAACCAGGATGGTGGCGACCGGGCCGCGTCCCTTTTCGAGCTTCGCCTCGATGACGACGCCTTCGGCCGGGCGGTCCGGATTGGCCTTCAGGTCGAGCAGCTCGGCCTGCAGCACAATCGCCTCGACCAGCTTGTCGAGACCGATGCGCTTTAATGCCGAAACCTCGACGTCGAGCACATCGCCGCCCATCTCCTCGACCTGCACGTCATGCTGCAGCAGCTCCTGACGGATCCGGTTCGGATCGGCGCCCGGCTTGTCGATCTTGTTGATCGCGACGATCAGCGGCACATTCGCAGCCTTGGCGTGATTGATGGCCTCGACCGTCTGCGGCATGATCCCGTCATCGGCGGCGACCACCAGTACGACGATGTCGGTGACGCTCGCCCCGCGTGCGCGCATCTGGGTAAAGGCCTCGTGACCGGGGGTGTCGAGGAAGGTGATCTTCTGGCCGCCCGACACTTCTACCTGATAGGCGCCGATATGCTGTGTGATGCCACCCGCTTCGCGTCCCGCGACATCGGTTTCTCGCAGCGCGTCCAGAAGCGAAGTCTTGCCGTGATCGACGTGACCCATGACAGTGACCACCGGCGGACGCGGCTTGAGATCCTCGGGCCTGTCCTCTTCGCTCTGAAGGACCAGCTCGACATCGGATTCCGATACCCGCTTCGGTTCATGTCCGAGCTCGGCAACCACCAGTTCCGCGGTATCCTGGTCGAGCGTTTCATTGATCGTCGCCATGACGCCGAGCTTCATCAGCGCCTTGATCACCGTCGTCCCCTTCTCGGCCATGCGGTTGGCAAGTTCTTGAACGGTGATCGCCTCCGGAATGACGACCTCGCGCTTCTGCTTGACGGCGGGGCCGGCCGGCTTCTGGCCGCGACGCTTGGCCTGGGCACGAC
>RFIU01000128.1 GCA_003695555.1 Alphaproteobacteria bacterium | reverse complement strand
TCGCGACGGGCAGTCGAACGTCGTCATCGAGTTCACGCTGTCCCGCGATATCGATGCCGCCGCCAATGACGTGCGCGACCGCATCGCCCGCGTCATCGGGCGGCTGCCGGAAGAAGCGGATCCGCCGCGCATCGCGAAGGTGGACAGCGATACCCGGCCGATCATGTGGTATTCGCTTTCCTCGCCGGCCATGGACGTGCCGGCGCTGACCGATTTCGCGGAGCGCAACATCGTCGATCGCCTCTCGGTCGTCGAAGGCGTGGCACGGGTTCAGATCGGCGGCGAGCAGCGTTATGCGATGCGCATCCTGCTCGACCGCAAGGCGCTGGCCGCTCGTGGCCTGACCGTCGCAGACGTCGAAGCTGCCCTCAGACGCGAGAATGTCGAATTGCCGGCCGGACGGCTGGAATCGATCAACCGGAATCTCACCGTGCGCCTGGAACGCGGCTATCGGACCCCGCGCGATTTCGCACAGCTCGTTATCGGCGAGGGACCGGATGGTCACCTCGTCCGGCTTGGTGAGGTGGCGCGCGTCGAGATCGGCGCGCTCAATGACAAGACGGAGTTCCGCGGCAATGGTGTGCCGCGTGTCGGGCTCGGCATCGTCAGACAGTCGAACGCCAATTCGCTGGCGGTGGCGCGCGGTGTGCGGGCGGCGGTCGCGCGCATCCGCGAAACGCTGCCCGAAGGCGTCAGGATGGAAGAGAGCTATGACGCCACTCTCTTCATCTCCGCGGCAATCAACGAGGTCTATCGCACCCTCTTCATCGCCATGGGGCTGGTGGTTCTGGTGCTTTATCTCTTTCTCGGTTCATTGCGCACGGTGCTGGTTCCGGCGGTCACCGTACCCGTCTCGATCATCGCCACTTTCCTGGTGATGGCGATCTTCGGCGTCACCATCAATCTGCTTACCCTGCTCGCCCTCGTGCTTGCCATCGGTCTGGTCGTCGATGATGCGATCGTCGTGCTGGAGAACATCTATCGACGGGTCGAGAATGGCGAACCGCGCCTTTATGCCGCGTACCATGGCGCGCGTCAGGTCGCCTTCGCGGTCATTGCGACCACGCTGGTGCTGATCGCTGTCTTTGTTCCGATTGCCTTTCTTCAGGGAAATATCGGGCGGCTGTTCGGAGAGCTGGCGATCACCATGGCGGCGGCCGTCGGCTTTTCCTCACTCGTCGCGCTCTCGCTCTCGCCGATGATGTGCGCGCGGATGCTGGTGAAGTCGGGACCGAAGCCCTGGCTCAACCGACGGCTCGATGCGGCCTTCGCTCGCCTGCGCCGGCGTTATGCGGCGGCGCTGGAAGCGCTGATGCGGGCGAAGGGAACGGTGCTGCTGCTTTTTCTGTCATTGTTCGCGCTGATCGCCGGGCTGATGAAGGTTCTGCCCGGCGAGCTGGCCCCGCGTGAGGATCGCGGCGCCTTCTTCATCTCCATCCGCGGGCCCGAGGGGGCAGGCTTCGACTACATGCGCCACTATGTGCGCGAGATCGAAAAGCGGACCATGTATCTCGTCAACGAGACGCATGAGGCGCGTGTCGTCATCACCCGCGCCAATGGCGACAATACGGCTTTCGGCATCGTCGTTCTGGAACCCTGGTCGAAACGCAAGCGATCGGCGGATGCGATCATCAATGATCTGCGCCGCCGTTATGCCGACATTACCGGCGTCATGACCTTTGTCATCATGCCGCAGGCGATCGCTTCCTCGCGCGGTTCGCCGGTGCAGTTCGTGGTCGGCGGCAACACCTATGACGAGCTTGCCCGTTTCAAGCGGATCCTCGCACGTGAGGCGGCGAAGCTGCCGCTCGTCGAGGTCGATTTCGACTATCGCGAAACACGCCCGCAGCTCAAGGTGCGCATCGATCGCGATCGCGCGGCGAGCCTCGGCGTTTCGGTAACGACCATCGGCCGTACGCTGGAGACGATGCTCGGTGGGCGACGGGTGACCACCTTCATCGATCGGGGCGAGGAATACGACGTGCTGCTGCGTGCCGCCGATGCCGACCGGCGCACGCCTTCGGATCTGGCCAATATCTATGTCCGTTCCGAGCGCACCGGCGCGCTGATCCCGCTTGCCAGCGTCGTCGAGCTGCGCGAAGAGGCGGGGCCGGCGACGCTCAATCGCTACAATCGGGTGCGCGCCCTGACCCTTTCGGCCCAGCTTGCTCCCGGCTACAGCCTCGGCCGGGCGCTTGCCGATCTCGAGGAGATCGTTCGCGAGCACATTCCCGAAGCGGTGAGCATCGACTACAAGGGCGAGAGTCGCGAATACCATGATGCCGGCGGGGCGGTCATCTTCACCTTCGCGATGGCCTTTCTCGTCGTCTATCTGGTCCTTGCCGCACAGTTCGAAAGCTTCATCCATCCCTTCGTCATCATGCTGAGCGTGCCGATGGCGGCGGCCGGCGGGCTGCTCGGGCTGTGGCTGGCCGGGTCCAGTCTCAACATCTATTCCGAGGTCGGGCTCATCATGCTGATCGGGCTTGCCGCCAAGAACGGAATCCTGATCGTCGAATTCGCCAATCAGCTACGCGATCAGGGGTGCGAGGTGCGCGCGGCGGTGATCGAAGCCGCCGGTATTCGCCTGCGCCCGATCCTGATGACCGGTATCTCCACCGTGATGGGTGCGGTTCCGCTGGTTCTGGCGACCGGCCCGGGTTCGGCGAGCCGCCTGACGATCGGGGTGGTGATCTTCGGCGGCGTCCTGCTTGCGACCTTCTTGACGCTTCTCATCATCCCGGTCTTCTACGACCTGCTGGCCCCCTATACCCGATCGCCCGGTTTCGAAGCCGCCCGTCTTGCCGAACAGGAACGCGCGCTTGCCCGCCGGCAAGCCGCGCCCGGCAAAAGCGGAAGAGAGCTTTCGGCCGAATGATCGCCTTTCTTCCCGTCGGGCGAATGCTGGCATCGTCGTGCCCCTGTCGCTAAGCTGGCTTCATGATCAGCATCGTCACCTGGAATGTACACAGTTCCGTTGGCATCGACAGGCGCTTCGATCCCGAACGGGTCGCGCGGGTCCTCTCGCGCTGCGAAGCGGACGTGGTGGCGCTTCAGGAGGTCGGCTGGCATCACCGCGGCGAACGCGACTTCGATCAGTTCGCCTACTTCTCCGAGACGCTCGGCATGAGCCTGATCGAAGGGCCGACGAAGCTGCATGCCCATGCCCATTATGGCAACGCGGTTCTCACCCGCTTGCCGATCCGGCGCTATCGGCTGGTCGATCTGTCGGCCCCGCTCGAAATTCCGCGCGGTGCGATCATCGCCGAGATCGAAGGGCCGCACGGCGTCTTCACCCTCATCAACATGCATCTCGGACTGACGCCGCTGCATCGACGCTGGCAGCTGCGCCGGCTGCTGCCTCATCTTCAAGATCTCGAGCCACCGCTGTTGATCGCCGGCGACTTCAACAGCTGGAAACGGACCAGTCGAACCTATCGTTTTCTATCTCGTCTCGCACCCGGCCACACGACACTGCCGAGCTTCCGCGCACCCTATCCGCGCACGGCGATCGATCGGGTGCACATGAGCGAGGAATGGCGACTGGTGCGCGAATGGCGCCCCGAAGGGCGCGACACGATGCTCGCTTCCGATCACCTGCCGGTGGTGGCAACCCTTTCGACGGGATAGGAAGTGAAGGCGCAAGGGGGGCGAACGACGAACGGCCGCGCGTCGTTGGGGACGAGCGGCCGGTAGGGAAATGTCGGCGCGTCGCCAGGACGCGCGGTCATGGCTTCAGCGATTGTGGACGACGATTCCGTCGCGCTCCATCCGCTTGCGCTCGAGCTTGCGGGCACGGCGGATGGCGGCGGCACGCTCGCGCGCCCGGCGTTCGGAGGGCTTTTCGTAGAATCGGCGCATCTTCATCTCGCGATAGACGCCTTCACGCTGCAGCTTCTTCTTGAGCGCCCGCAGCGCCTGGTCGATATTGTTGTCGCGTACGATGACTTCCATGTGCCGATTCGCTCCTCGGGTCTTCCGTTCATCCGCATCCGTGCGCCAAAAGCGCAGCCGCGCCGAGGAGAGGCCCCGGCGCGTTTCCCGGCCGAGCGCATAGCAAAGCGCCCCGCCGCATGCAAGGGGCAAGCACGGCTTTTCTTTTCTGTCGTGGCGCTTTCGCCACGCATTCCCGTGACGGCATCCACGCCCTGTATCAGGCGCTTTCCCGCAGGCCGTCCGCCTCGCGTTCGGCAAGCCATTGCCCGAAGGCCTCGCCGATGCGCTTCATGGTCGGCCCCCAGGGCTCGTCATGACGCCGGTCGAAGACCCGGATACTCGGCGATTGCGGGACATGGTCGGTGCCCAGCCGGACATAATGGCGGGGCGGCAGGATGGTCCATGTCTCGACCCCGACCGCCCCACCGATATCCGCGTTCGAAGTCGGCGCGGTGATCAGAAGGTCAAGCGCCCTGGTCATCGCCAGAACGGTTTCCAGGTCGTTCTTCAGATCGACATCCGGCCAGCGATGAATGGTGATCCCGTACTTTTCTTCCGCCGCACGGATTTCCTCTTCCGCCTCGCCATAGAAGAGATTGACGAAGGCGACATCGGGTGTCTTGAGCAGGTCGCCCATGGCGTCGAGCGAGAAGTAATTGTGCATGCGCTGCTTGAAGCGCAGGCCCGAGGTCCAAGAGATGCCGACCACCGCTTTCGCGCCGAGGCCGGTAAAACGCCGCCGCCATTCTTCCAGCCGGGCAGGGTCGGGAGCCAGGAAGCCGTCCGGGCGCGCGGCGGCCTGATAGGCTTCGATATTCTTGCGGAAATGATAGTGCAGCGAGAACTGTCCCGTGTGAACATCATAGTCGGGTCGTTCGGTATCGGGCGGGTGGTCCATGTTTTGCGCGATGATCGTGGCCTTCGGGAAATTCCGCTCGAAGATCGAAACGAGTCGCGGTTCGCATTCGATGATCGCATGGCCTGCCGCGGCGACCAGATCATGATAGAGGCCGGCGTTGCGGATCTCGTCGCCGATTCCGAATTCCCGCCAGGCCAGAACGGTCCTGTCCGAAATGTCCTCACCGCCCCAGTAGTTCAGATTGCGGGAAAGCGGCGGTGTGCGCTTGCCGCAGCCGAAGCCGGCCTCATAAAGCTTCCAGCCCTCTTCGATCCGGCCGAAGCAGAGATAGAGATTGCCGAGTTCCCACAGCACGCGCGGCTCGCGCCCGCCGGTCAGGTGGAAGGCGGTGGTGAGTGCTGCAAGCGCCTGATCATGAAGCCCCATGCGCTCCAGCACCTGACTCAGATTGGTGTAATAGGGCCAAGTATCCGGCTGGCATTCGATCGCCTTGCGGTGGTGCTCGATCGATTTCAGATAATCCGCCGTCTCAAGATAGACGAATCCCAGATAGCTGTGGGCGGTGGCGCGGTTCGGTTCGCGCTTCAACGCCTGAAGAAGGTAAAATTCCGCCTCTTCAATTCGGTCGGTGTTGAGACAGACAAGTCCCATCATCTCGCACCAGGCGGGATTGTGACCGAATTCCTCGAAGTGATCCTGCATTCGCCGATAGGCTTCCTCGGCGCGCCGTCCCTCGGCGATCGGCTTGACCTCCTCGAGCAGACGGGTGAGCCGCCGGAGCCTGTTCTTCGGGCCGTCCTGCTGGCGCAGCTTCGCCCGCTTCTTCCTGCGCGCGTTCGCCGACTTCGCCTTCGCCATTTCTTCCGTCCTTCCCTATGGCGTCGCCCATTCGGGCCGTGGGGGATGCGTCATTAAGGCTTTCTTAGCCATGGCTTCCTAAGGAAGAATTAACCGAAACGGACGGGCCGACCTGCAGGCGGCCGTTTTTTCCGTTTTCGCAAAGGGTGAAAAGGAATTCCGCCATGGCCAGCGCACCGATGCCCGATCCCGCCGTCCGCCAGCGGCAACGGCTAAAGGATGCGGATCGGCTGCACCATCTGCATCCTTTCACCGATCATGGCGCCCTGACGCGCGACGGCGCCTTCATGGTCGAGGGCGGCCAGGGCAGTCGTCTTATCGTCGAAGGGGGGATCGTCCTGCTCGATGCAATGGCGGGGCTTGCCTGCGTCAATGTCGGCTACGGGCGTGAAGAGCTTGCCGCGGCGGCCGCCGATGCGGTGCGCGAGCTCGGCTATTATCACTGTTTCCAGCAGGCGACCAATCCGCATGCCGCGCATCTTGCAGAGATGGTGGCAGAGCGCGCGCCGTCCGGCTGCGACCGCGTCTTCTTCAGCAATTCCGGGTCGGAAGCGAACGAAACCGCGCTAAAGATCGTCCGTGCATGGTGGCGTGCGCATGGCGAACCGCAGCGTACCCATGTCATCGCGCGTCGCTATTCCTATCATGGTTCGACGCTCGCGACCGCTTCGCTGACCGGCCTTGCCCATATGCACGAGGCCTTCGGCCTGCCGGTCGCCGATGTTTCTCACATCATGGCGCCCTACACCTATCGCGAAGCGGCGCAAGACGAGAGCGAGGAAGAGTTCGCCACCCGGGCAGCGAACGCGCTAGCCGAAGAAATCGCGCGGGTCGGCCCCGAACGGGTCGCGGCCTTCATTGCCGAACCGGTTCAGGTCACCGGGGGCGGCATCGTCCCGCCCGTCGGCTACTGGAAGGCAGCGCAGCGCATCTGCCGCGAGCACGGGATTCTTTTCATTCTTGACGAGGTAGTGACCGGCATGGGGCGTTGCGGCCACTGGTTCGCCGCCGAACACTATGAGCTCGAGCCCGATATCATCACTCTCGCCAAGGGCCTGTCGTCCGCCTATCAGCCGATCGGCGCCACCCTCGTGCGCGATGAGATCGCGCAAGTCGTCCTTGATCGCGCCGGTACCGCCTTCCAGCACGGCTTCACCACCTCCGCCCATCCGGTCGCTTGTGCGGTGGCGGCGGAAAATTTGGCGATCATCGCGCGGGAAGGGCTCATCGATCGCGCGGCGAAGATGGGCGGCATGCTCGCTGCGGCTCTCGATCCCCTCGCCGGGCATCCGCTCGTCGGCGAGATCCGCCGTCTCGGCCTCATTATCGG
>RFIU01000127.1 GCA_003695555.1 Alphaproteobacteria bacterium | reverse complement strand
TGCTGCACCGTCGTCATCGGTGGGAACAGCTTGGGCGGCAGCATGCGCCACGGCAGGCCGCCGCGAAGCAGATAGAGCATCGCCTCGACGATCTCACGGCAACTCCATCGCGGCGGCCGACCCCGCTTCGATCGCGGCGGCAGAAGCGGTTCCAGAACCGCCCATTCCGCATCCGTCAAGTCACTTGGCAAACGCAGCCCCTCTCGCGCAAACTGCTTGCGGGTGGTGTCAGTCCACATCTTGTGCCTCCATGGTTGCCTCGACACACCCATGAATCACAAGTGATTGACATCACTCAATTTCTTTTTCGGTCAGGCTCTTATTGATTTCCTTCAGTACCTCATCAATTGATCCCATGCCTTGTGAAATGGAAAGGGAGGTCAAGCGGCCTGAAGAAAGCCACGGAAAGCCGGGACGTATCGCCTTTGATGATGAGCGGAAAAGTGGATATCGTGCCGCAGCGATACCTTATCTGTGGTGATGAGCGGTTGCCGTTCCTGCGGGGGCTCGTCCGGGTCAAGGATATCGAGGGTCGGCGCCGGCTCTGGAGGGAGGCATTGATGCGGGCTTCCAAGGAAGCGCGTCAGGGTGGGGGAATCGAAAATATCCTTCGTGTCGATCTCGATCAGGGAGATCTTTATGTCGGAGAAAGTGGGATCGTTTTCCACCGGGCATCCGGTCGATTGAAGGCTTTCTTGACGGCTCCTTCCGAAAAAGGAGCGTTCGAGCCATGTGCCGCCTTTGCTGGGCAGGGATTTCCTCTGGCTGGTGACGGTGAGAAATGGAGGATTCTGGGAAAGGGAATGAATCCCAGCTTTTTCCGGAAGGTCGCATCAATGACACAGGCGGTATTTCGATCGGCTGGAAAGGGGGGGTGGCCGGTCGAGAAAATCGTTCTGCCGGTGACATTGGTCTGTCGTAGAAATGGAGAGCGTGAACAACATGTGATCAAGAACGCGAAGAAATTAAGTAGAATCATTGAGAAGATTGTTCAGTCTGACCGTTATTTTTTCTATATCTCTCATAATGATCTGGATGAAATGAATATCTATGCGTGTTTTTCCCGTCAATGTGTCAATGGAATTCAGGTATTCCCCAAGGGAATTGACGCTTATCGATACGACGTGTTGAATTCGTTTCTTGTAGCCGAACCGGAAGAGCAGGGGGATCGAGCGGGGGAAGGCGATGCGCTCCGAATTCGCTGGAGGGAGTGGGGGACCGAGCGAAAATGTTCAGAGCTTTTCGAGCGCCAATGACCCGCGTCAAGAGACGTCGGGGTGACGGAGTTTCTTCATGACGGGGGCAGGTGAGTTCGAGCGAGCCAGCTTCGGGCACAGCTGATCCGTTACGGCAGATGCCGTGTGGCGGATTGGTCATGTCGGACGGTTGAAGCTATCCCTTGAAGACGTGCTCGCGGTGATAGCGCAGGTAGCGTGGGTGCGGCCTCAGACCGGGATCGTCCGGCAACAGCATGCGCCCATCCGGCAGCAATAGGCGGTTTACGGCTTCCGGGAGCCGGTCCGACGCCTTCAGAACACGATAGTCATCGGAAAGCGATATCAGGCCGCGGTCGAACATCCAGTGCACGGTGCCGGAAAGCGCCAGGCCATTGCGCACGGTATCCGGGCCGTCATCTTGGACGGGGCGAATATGGGCCGCCTGGACCTCCGGCCGGCCACCGCCATTGAGAATGCGAAGTCCCGTCAGGGCACAGGTCTTTCAGTAGGCTTTCTTGACGGTCTGCGCGAAGGCGCGTTCGCGAAACGGCCGGCGAACGATCTGTTCGAGGATGGGACGTTCGAAAGGAGTCTCCTCCTCACCGAACCCTGGGGGTGGGCAGGATGGCTCAGCAGAAGTCTCCCCCAGCAGGAAGCGGGTAAAGCCGGCCTCCAGGATCGTATGATATTCCGCTTCCGTGATGTGATGGACGGCGGATTGCGCACGCCCCGGATTGAGCGAGCCGTCAGGATTGAGCAGCGAACGCTCATAATACTGTCCTCCTTCACGGAAAGGCACCGGACGTACGAAGTCGAGATAGTCGCCGACATCCGTGTAAAAATGGTCGGGAAGCCGGGGATCCTGACGAATGTTGCGGACCTGCGCCGTCGCAAAATAGACCTGCCGTCCGCCATTGCGGCGGGGTTCGCAATACGCGATCCAGTCGCCGAGCACCGCCTCTATCCGCCTAAGATACTGCCGGGGAAAGTGGTAATGCGCTTCCAGGCAGTCGTCATAGACCGAATTCGGCTTGCAGATGAAAACAGCCTTCACCATGTCGGCGAGTGTGGCGCGCCATCAGTTGCCTGTCCAGGGTCGGCGATGCCCGGGAGCATCGGTAATTCCCTTGCCTTGCGAATGCTCGCACGAGGGTGCGGCCTCACTTCGCCGCCTGATCCAGAGCGTGGTCGAGGTCGGCGATCAGATCGGCCGGATCTTCGAGACCGACGGACAGCCGTACGAGCGCCGGCCCGATCCCCATGGCGCGGCGAACTTGCGGGTCGAGTGCACGGTGTGTGGTGGACCAGGGGTGAGCGGCGATCGTCCGGGCATCGCCCAGATTGTTGCCGATGTCGATGATTTCCAGCGCGTCGAAGAAGCGATGGGCGGTGGCCAGCTCCGCCTCTTCGTCATCCCCCTTGTCGCTCGGCAGGCAGAAGGCGATCAGGCTGCCGCCGATGCGCATCTGCCGACGCGCAAGCTCGGCATCCGGTGTCCCCTCCAGACCGGGATAGCGGACGTCGAGGCCGCGCGAGGCGAGGTGTCGGGCGATGCGCTCGGCGGCCTTCGACATCGCCTCGACCCGAAGCGGCAGCGTCTCCAGCCCCTTGAGCAGTACCCAGGCATTGAACGGCGAGAGTGACGGGCCGGTGTGACGCAGAAAGGGGCCGAGCGGATCTTCGAGCAGGGCTTCATCGCGCCCGAGAATGGCGCCGCCCATGACGCGACCCTGCCCATCGATGTGTTTGGTCGCCGAATAGACGACGAGATCGGCGCCGAATTCCATCGGCCGCTGCAGTACCGGGGTGGCGAACACATTGTCCACCATGAAAAGGGCGCCGGTCGCATGGGCGATATCGGCAAGCGCGGCAAGATCGAGTACTTCCATCGTCGGATTGGCCGGACTCTCGACCAGCAGCAGTCGGGTGTCGTCCCGGCAGGCCCCGCGCACCGCCGCCGCATCGGTGGCATCGACGAAGTCGGCCGAGATGCCGTAGCGCGGCAGCCACTCCTCCAGCAGCCAGCGCGTTGAGCCGAACAGCACACGATGCGCCACCACATGATCGCCGGCCTTGAGCAGCGCGAACAATGTGGCGGTGATCGCCGCCATGCCGGTGGCCGTGGCGCGGCACCAGTGGGCGCCTTCGAGCAGCGCCAGACGCTCTTCGAACATCTCGACGGTCGGATTGGCCTGGCGGGTATAGGTATGGCCCTGCGAAGGATCGGCGAAGCGGGCCTCGGCCTGCTGCAGGCTGTCATAGGAAAAGCCGCTGGTCAAAAACAGCGCCTCCGACGTTTCGCCGAATTCGCTGCGGCGAGTGCCGCCGCGCACCGCTCGTGTCGCTGGCCGCCAATGGGTCGTCTTGGCGCGATCGCTGCCGTCATTCCGCTTCATCGCCGCACTCCCGCAACAAAAAACCCCGACCGCGACGGGTCAGGGTTTCCCCCGACCTTTTAGCGAGCTTGTTTAACGTGGCCGCAAGCCGGTCGGACCAAATCACCACGTGCCTTTTCGACTAGGGCAGCAGCCCCCTGTTCGTCAAGCGGGGCATGGGATCGGTGATCAGTCATCAGTGATCGGTGATCAGTGATCTGGGGATCGGTGATCGGGCGTCTTGCCCCGGGGGGCGAATCCCCGTAAAGGAGAGCCCGGATTTCACACGGATTTCCGGCCAGGGAGATACGCGCATGACCGGCTTCGATGATCGCGAGCGTCAGTTCGAGGAAAAATTCGCCCATGACGAAGAGCTGCGCTTCAAGGCCCGCGCCCGTCGTGCGAAACTGGTCGGCCTGTGGGCGGCCGGGCTGATGGGGCTGGAGGGCAAGGCGGCCGAGGACTATGCCCTCTCGCTGGTGGCGGAAGATCTGAAGGAAACCGGCGATCAGGATATCATCGACAAGCTGATGGCCGATTTCCGGGCACACGGCGT
>RFIU01000126.1 GCA_003695555.1 Alphaproteobacteria bacterium | reverse complement strand
GATCCCGAATCGCTTCATCACACCCGAATTCGCCTTTCAATTCCACTATTTCGCGATCCGCAAGATGCACTTCCTGATGCGTGCGCGCGGCCTTGTCTGCTTTCCCGGCGGCTACGGGACGCTCGACGAACTGTTCGAGACGCTGACCCTCATCCAGACCGGTCGGATCGAACCGATCCCCGTCCTGCTCTATCGCCGCGAATGGTGGGAGCGTCTGGTCAATTGGCAGCAACTGGTGGACGAAGGCATGATCGAGCAGGCCGACCTGGATATCTTTCGCTATGTCGAAAGCGCCGACGAGGCCTTCGAGATCATCCGCAGCTACTGTGAAGAACGCGCCCGCGACGAAGCCGACGACGAAAACGCGGACCCGACAGGGCGGGGCGGCCCTCGTCACACCGCCAGTGAATGACGGCCCCGTTCCTCCCGTCGCCGGAAGGCGTCGAAACAGGCGGCGACATGACGGGCGAAGAATCGTGCGGCTGGCGGAATCTCCAGACGCCGGGCGACCAGCGTGACGAGACCGTCTCGGGCCAGTTCCTGCAGCGGGGCGAGCGCATCGTCGAAGAAGTCCTCGCTCCGGCCGTGCTCGCGCGCCAAGGCTCCGAAATCGAGAGCGAAGTCGCTTAACACCCGCCGGATCGCGGTCCGCCGCAGGCGATCGACCGCATCGGTCGCCGCCCCGCGCACACAGGCGGACCGGCCCGCCATGACCGCCTCTCGCCAGCCATCCAGGCGGGGGTTGTTCTGGACGTAACCGGCCGGCAGCTCGGAAATCGCGCTGGCACCAATGCCGATGAGGGTTTCGGCGGTATCGTCGGTATAGCCCTGGAAGTTGCGGTTGAGGCGGCCTTCGCGCGCAGCAATCGCAAGCCGATCATCGGGACGGGCATAATGATCGAAGCCGACCGCTTCATATCCTGCCGCT
This sequence comes from Alphaproteobacteria bacterium, assembly GCA_003695555.1. Classification (GTDB taxonomy): domain Bacteria; phylum Pseudomonadota; class Alphaproteobacteria; order Sphingomonadales; family Rhodothalassiaceae; genus J084. Next base: position 8,614 of record RFIU01000126.1, on the reverse strand, counting down.
TCCAGCATCGTCCCGATCGCACAGGCCTGTTCGTAGCGGCTGATGGTGCCGGGTAAAGCTGTCTCGTCGATCATCTTCTGGTGCGGCTTCATCCAGGGGACATGCGCATAGCCGAAGACCGCCAGCCGGTCGGGAGCGAGCGAGGCCGCCTGAGCGGCGGTGCGGGCGACGCTTTCGCTCGTCTGGCCGGGCAGGCCGTACATCAGGTCGAAGGAAAGCCGTCGAATGCCGGCTTCGCGCAGGCGTTCGACCGCACCGGCGACGAGATCGAAGGGTTGCTCGCGATGGATCCGACGCTGAACCTCTGGGGCGAAGTCCTGAACACCGAGCGATGCCCGGTTGACGCCGCTTTCGGCAAGGGCGGCGACACGCTCTTCGTCAAGAAGGCGTGGATCGAGCTCGACGGCGATCTCTTGCGTACCTGCAAGGTCGAAATGGCGGCGGATCGAACCCATCAGCCGCCGCCAGCGCGCACCGTCAAGATAGTTCGGCGTACCGCCGCCGAAATGCAGATGTGCGACCGACAGGGCTCGCCCCACCGTCCGCGCGACCAGCGCCATTTCCGCCTCCAGCGCATCAAGATAACGATCGACGCGCTGGATGCGGTTGGGCACCGTCGTATGACAGCCGCAATACCAGCACAAGGCGTGGCAGAAGGGCAGATGGACATAGAGCGAGACAGGCAGCCGCGGATCGAGACCGGCCAGCCAGCCGGCTGCGACCGCCGCATCGATGCGGGCATCGAAACGGTCGGCGGTCGGATAGCTGGTATAGCGTGGAAGACGCGTTTCCAGCCGCGGCCTCCAGCGTTCGGGCAATTCGTACGTCATGCACCCCTCATGCCCTTTCCGCCGTCTGACGCCCTTGACTTGAATCAAATCCGGGCATCTTCTTGGCTGATGGTAGCGGGGCTGCAGGCTCAGCAGCCGCGCAGGGGTGAGGATCGGGAGCAGGAGACATGGGCGGATCATCGGCAGGCCGAAAGGCGGCTTCCAGATGGTGGAGGTTGTTCGCCTTGGGTATCGTCATTGGGACGGGGGTAATCGTCACGCTTACGCCGATCGGCACCAGGATCTATATGAACCTTCGCCCGGCCGACCCGCTGCTGCAGGGGTGGGAGGTCTATCAGCCGCAGGCCTTCACCGAACTGTTGAAGGGACCGGAACCGGTACTGGTCGAGATCTATGCTTCCTGGTGCCCGACCTGTCTGGCCCAGCAGAAGGCCTTTCGGGCGCTATCCTCACGCGGGCAGCTTCCCCACATCCGTTATGTTCGCGTCGATTTCGATCGTGACCGTGATTTCGTCTCGCGCTATCGGGTGGAGGGAACCGGGCTGCTGATCTTCTTCGATGAAGGCCGCGAGATCGCCCGGGCCGGTGGTCTCGTGATGCCTGAAGATATCGACCGTTTCCTGCGCCGGGTGAATGCAAGGGTACGCGCCGCCGATTGAAGGGGCGGCGTTCGGCGACCCCATCGGCGATCCCTGATGAAGGAGAACTATTCGCGCAAGCGTCGGACGAAGAGATAGAAGGCTCCCGTCCCGCCGTCACGCGGCGATGCCGGCGCATAGCGATGAACGAGTGCCGCGAACTCCGGGCTTTCCAGCCACAGCGGGAGCAGGCGCCTGAGTACCCCGCGCCCTTCCGGCTGCGGGCCTGCGTCCTGCGGGGAAGGCGGCTGCCCCTTGCCGGTCACCACCAGTACGACACGTTCGCCGCGCCGACGCGCGGAGTGAAGCTCGCGCAGCAGGCGCTCGAAGGCCCGTTGGCGATCGAGTCCGTGAAGATCGACGGTTCGATCCACCGGCCGGCGTCCGCGCGAGAAGAGGCGACGGGTGCGCGGATCCAGGCCTTCTTGGGGCGATGGAAAGCGTCGCCTTGACGAAACCGTCCGATGATCTGGGGTCGAGGAAGCGCTGCCGTTGCGAGAGCGGCGCTTGGGCATCTGTTCCGCTCCCGAACCCGCCCTCCTCCTTTCTGCATCGGCGGGCGGGACAAGACCCGAAGCTCCTTCCAGCGGCCGGACATCCGCCACCACCCGTTGCCAGAGCCGTTGCTCCTGCTCATCGAGACCGTTCTCAGGGTCGGGATTGCCGGAACGCCGCACCATGTCAGCCGCCCGGACGGCTCTCCTCGCCCGCCTCAATCGTGCGGGTGGCGACCAGCGACCAGTTGGGATCCCCGCTGGCCAGATCGCGTTCGAGCGTCCAGATGTCGATCGCAGGTACGGTATCGGAGGGGTTTCCGGCAATGATCCGGCCTTCCCGGTCGCGGGTGATGGCGACAAGCTCGGCTTCGTAGCGAACATCGATCTCGGCTTGGCTGCCGGTCAGCCGAATATCTGTTATCTCGATCCGCTCGATATCGACGATCCGCCCTTCGATGGTCTCGCCGGCCTCCTCGCGGGCGCGGATCGCGGCATCGAAATCGGAGAGGACGTCTTCGCTCAAGAAGGGCCGGAGCTGCTCGCGGTCGCCGGCCCAGAAGGCCTCGAGAACGAGGCTGTAGAAGCCGCGCGCTCCTTCCAGAAAGGCATCAAGATCGAAACCCGGATCGATCCGCCGGATCCCCACCAGCGCCTGACGCAAGCGGTGATTTTCATTGAGCGCGCGCTCGGCCTTGCTCGGCAATCTCTCGACATCGCCGGCTGTCGCAGGACTCCGTTCCTGCAGATCGCCGGGCTGCGCTCTCGGCTCGGCCCTGCCCGGTTCGTCATGCGAGGATCGCCCGAGAAGCGCGCGCAGACGCAGGATCAGAAAGCCGGCGATCATCGCCCAGAGCACGATATCGAAATAGGGAAAGCTGCTGCTCATCGATCGAAATCCGTTTCCGCACGTGGCACCCCGATCGGCGTCTCACGTGCGTGGTGGCGACCGGTTCCCGCAGTTCTCGATCCTGTCAGCACCGGTCGTAAAGCCGTTCGTCAGAACGGGCCGCGCTTGCATTTGGCGGCCGCGCGCCTATCTGCAGGGATGCGCATGACGCCTCGCCCCATACATAGGCCGCACTCGGAGCAAGAACAAGCATGGGCCTCTTCATTCTTCTCACCATCATGGCGCTGCCCTTCCTGGAGATCGTCGTCTTCGTCAAGGTTGGCAGCGATATCGGCGCCTTCGCGGTGGCTCTGCTGACGTTTCTGACCGCCGTCATCGGCATCTGGCTGGTCCGCGCTCAGGGCCTTGCGCTGCTGGTCCGCGCCCAGCGGGAGCTTGATGCCGGCCGCATGCCGGTGGCGGAAATGGCCCATGGCGCCCTTCTTGCGCTTGCCGGACTTTTGCTGCTGCTGCCCGGTCTGATCACCGATACGCTCGGCGCTCTGCTGCTGCTGGCGCCCGTTCGCGACCTCGTCATCGCCGCTGCCGCCCGTCATCTGGCGGTCGAGGAGCCCGAGGTCGTCGTGCTCTCACCGGATGAGTGGGAAGAGGAGGAGCGGGTCCTGCCGCCGCGCCAGCGACATCCCTTCGAATAGGTGGTCGGCGCAAGGTGCGCGAATCCATGCTTGAGAAGGCGCCGCCATCCGTGCTAGCGGCTCTTCGCGACGAGGGATCGCGTGGCAGGATCCGCGATCATCAAGGCCGAGACCGGCCGGATCCTGCCGAGAATGCCGGAATGCCGGTGATGCCGGGATCCGGTCTGCGAAGAACACATGTCGGGGAAGAAACGAGATGAGCGAGAACGACGACAAGACCGAGAAGACGGGCGCCACCGGCGCGGATTCCGCCAGCGAACCGAAGGCCGGCGCCGCACCCGAGCAGTCAGGCGCCGCCGCGGCCGCCGGGGATGCCGCCGCCCAGGGACAGGCCCAGCCGCAAGCGGCGATGCTGGCCCAGTATGTCAAGGACCTATCCTTCGAGAATCCGAACGCGCCGGCGATCCTGCAGACCGTCGCTCAGGCCCAGACGCCGCCGAAGATGGACGTCAATGTCGGAATCAACGCGCGCCGGACGGGTGAGGAAACCTATGAGTGCGAACTGAAACTGACCGTCACCTCGAAGATCGACGAGACGACCGTGTTCGCGGTCGAGGTGGTCTATGCCGGTCTTTTCGGGATCCGCAACCTGCCCGACGAGGTGCTCGAGCCGTTCCTTCTGGTGCAGGCGCCGCATCTGCTCTTTCCCTTCGCCCGACGCGTCATCGCCGACGCGGTACGCGACGGTGGCTTTGCCCCTCTGCTGCTCGAGCCAATCGACTTCGCCGCCCTCTATCAACAGCAGCGCGCCCAGCAGCAGGCGGGCACGCCCGGCGGCACGGGCGCCATCGATCTCGGCGAACCGCCGGCCGGCAACGCGTAGGGCCGCCACCGAAGGACCGGGACTTAAGGTCGATACTTACGGAACCCAAACGATCCTCTCTTCCCCTGCGAAAAGGGAAGGGAGGATCCGTTCTTTCCGGGCAGTCACCATCCTTTCCGGTCCTTAGACCTCACGATTCCGCTTCAAGGCGCCGCCACAAGGGATCCGACAGGGTTTCGAGGAAGCGTCGGTGCGCCTCCTCTTCCGCCGCGCTTGGGGCGTGGGGTCGCGGCGCATGATACTTGCGTGGTTCAGTCTGATGGGCGATGGTGGCAAGGGGCGCCGTTGGCGATACCCCCCGATCATGTGGCCCCTCGTCTTTCGTCTGCACGTCAAGGCCCAAGCCGGCCTGCCGACCGCCTTTCAGTTCGAGATAGACCTCCGCCAGGATCCGGCAGTCGAGCAGTGCGTCATGCAGGGTGCGCATGCTGTTGTCGATGCCGAAACGCCGGCACAGCACATCGAGCGAATTCTTCTGCCCCGGAAACTTCGCTCGGGCGATTTCGAGGGTATCGACGAAACGTTCGCCCGGCAGCGGTTCACGCCCCAGCCGTTCGAGTTCGGCATTGAGGAATCGGCGATCGAATTCCGCATTATGCGCAACCAGCGGCGCATCGCCGATGAAGGAGAAGAAATCATCGACGATCTCGGCGAACTTCGGTGCACCGGCGAGCTTTTCCGTCGTGATGCCGTGAATGCGCGCGGCACCCTCGTCGATTTCGCGCTCGGGATCGATCAGCGTCATGAAATCGCGCCCGGTCGGGATCAGATCGATGATTTCGAGTGCGCCGATCTGGATGATGCGGTGCCCGTCGGCCGGATCGAGGCCGGTGGTCTCGGTATCGAAGATCACCTCACGCATCGAAGGGATTCCTCTTCTTACGCCGCCTCGCCGGAATGCCGGCCGGGCTGGCCAGCTGTTCGAGCATGCGATGGATCGCCCGCAACATCAAGCGACGGCCGCCCCCTGAGGGCAGCACGAAATCCGCCTGCCGACGTTTGATGGCATCCGAGGTCTGGGAGGCGAGAATGCCGGCAAGCCTTTCCGCCGTCATGCCCGGGCGGGCCATCGCCCGGCTGCGTTGCACGAAGGCCGGTGCGCTGACCACCGCAATACGATCGACGCGGCTTTCACCGCCGGTTTCGAACAGTAGCGGGATATCAAGCACGACAAGCGGCCGGCGCTGACGCCGTGCGCACTGGAGAAAGCGCCGGGTACGGCAGCGCACGCGCGGATGGATCAGCCCTTCGAGCCAGCGGCGTGCACCCGGATCGGCGAAGACATGCCGGCCGAGACACCCGCGGTCCACCCGGCCATCGACCAAGCAGTCGGGAAAACGTTTAGCGATCGCCCGGATCACTTCGCGATCGTTCGCAAAGATCCGATGGACGGCAGCATCCGAGTCGAATACCGGCATCCCCAGCCGACGCAGCATGCGCGCCGTTTCCGACTTTCCCATCGCAATCGATCCGGTAAGGCCGAGAACGATCATCGCGCAGGTTCCGGCGATTTTCCGCCGATGAGCTCGGCAAGATGACGGCGTGCACCGACAGTGTCTTCGGGATGACGGCCGAAGAAAGCCTCGAAGGCGGGCACCGCCTGATGAACGAGCATGGCAAGACCGTCGATGGTCGTAAGCCCGCGACGGCGAGCCTCGTAAAGCAGAGGCGTTTCCAGCGGCCGATAGACGAGATCGAAGACGATGCCGTGCGCCGGCATCAGCGAGAGTTCGAGATCGAGCCTGGGTTGTCCCGTCATACCGAGACTCGTCGCATTGATCAGCAGGTCGGTTTCCTTCAGCCGGGCACTGCGTTCCTGCCAGAGACCAGCGCCTGCCCGTCGATCGGCAAGCTCCTCAGCCAGACGTCGGGCCCGCGCTTCATGACGATTGACGATCACGAGCCTTGCGATCCCCGCATCCAGCAGGGCAACCGCCACCGCCCTTGCCGCCCCTCCGGCGCCGAGCAGCAGGGCGCAGGCACCCTCGCAGGTGAAATCCGGCGCCTCTTCGGCAAGCGCGCCTTGGACACCGGCGACGTCACTGTTGCGGCCTTCCAGCCGGCCGCGATCGTCAAGGCGGATGAGATTGACCGCACCGACCCTGCGGGCAAGCGGATCGAGGCGATCGACCAGCCGGACACAGGCTTCCTTGTGGGGGATCGTCACATTGACGCCACGCAGACCCAGCGGAGCAAGACCGGCGAGCGCTTCGGCCAGACGATCGGGACGCACCGCCAAGGGCACATAGTCGCCTGCGATCCCGGCGGCCTGCAGCCAGAAACGGTGCAGGGCCGGCGAAAGAGAATGGGCGATCGGCCAGCCGATGACACCGGCAATGGGTGGCGTCGCATGTCGTGGCCCGATGGCGGAAGTCATCTCACGGATTTCCCTTCACCCGATCATCGCGCCAAGGCGACGCAGAGCTTCCAGAAGAGGAACCAGCGGCAGGCCGCGGATGGTAAAGAAGTCTCCCTCGATTGAGGAAAACAGGTGAATCCCCTCTCCTTCGATGCGATAGCAGCCGACGCTTTCCAGAACATCCTGTCCGACACGATCGAGATAGCGTTCGATGAAGCGGTCGGTCAGGTCGCGCACCACCAGTCGCGCCGAGGCGCGATACCGCCAGAGACATTCCTCGCCGCGATGAACGACGACCGCGCTGGTCAGAAGATGATCCCGCCCCGACAGCAGACGAAGCTGCCCTATCGCGCTCTGCCGATCCCGCGGCTTGGCGAGTATCCGATCGCCGAGAGATAGCACCTGATCCGCGCCGATGACGAAAGCTTTGCTATCATCCGTGACAGATGCGTCATGACAGGCGATTTTGCGCGCCTTGGCCTCGGCAAGGGCGAGGGCGATTTCCGCCGGTGTCCGATCGGCAAGCTGACGGCGCAGTGCCGGCTCATCGATATCGGCGGGGCGGATTTCCACCTCCAGCCCGGCTTTTTCCAGCATTTCGCGTCGCGTCCGGCTGGCCGAAGCGAGAACGACGGGCCGGCAGTTCCAGGGAATGCTTCGCGATGCGGTCACGATCCCGCCTCCTGCTGACGGCGACGATGCGCGCGTTCCTGATGGATCTTGAGGATCGCGGCTGCCGTTTCCTCGATCGAGCGTCGCGTCACATCGATCACCGGCCATCCATGAGCGGCACAATAACGGCGGCATTCGCGCACCTCCTCGCGCACCCGGGCAAGGTCGGTATAGTCTCGGGTGGCATGAGCGATCTCTTCACCGTCCATGCGTTGCGATCGGATCTGGACCAGGCGTTCGGGCGCTGCGGTCAGGCCGACAATGAGCGCATCCAGGGGCGAGTCCAGCTCCTGCGGCATCGGCGCTCCGGGCACGAAGGGAACATTCGCCGTCTTCAGCCCCTTGTTGGCCAGATAGATACTCGTCGGCGTCTTCGAGGTCCGCGAAACGCCGACCAGAATGATATCGGCGGCCGCAAGATCGTGGGCAAGCAGCCCGTCATCATGGGCCATGGTGTAGTGCAGCGCCTCGATCCGACGGAAATAGCCGGCGTCCATGGCATGCTGGCGGCCGGGAAGACCACGCGCCGGAACGCCGAGATGGTGGGCGAGTGCCGTGATCACCGGATCCAGAACCGAGACATGGGTGAGCTTCAGGGCTTCCGCCCGCTCGACCAGTGCACGGCGGATATCCTCATTGACCAGCGTATAGAGAATCAGGCCGGGGCGCTCTTCGATGAATTCGAAGATCCGGTGCATCTGACGCGGCGTCCGGACCATCGGCCAGAGATGCTTGTGGGCATCGACTCCTTCGAACTGGGCGAGCGCCGCCTTGGCGATCGCCTCGAGCGTCTCGCCGGTGGCATCCGAGACGAGATGAAGATCAAAACGGCGCGGCTTGCCGGGTCGGGTCATGGTCCTCATTCTGCTTCGATCTGCATCGACCGGCTCACGAAATGCCGGCCATTCCGGTTACCTTGTGACATCGGGATAAGACGTGGACAAGTCCCCGACAACGCCCGCCAATCGGGATTCTCCATCCGCTGCGGGAAAATGTCCTTTGCGCCGCTGCCATTCTTTCCTTCATATCCCTGCCTGCGGAAATTGCGGGGACAGTGGTATCCCCATGCCATCTGTGATCCAGCCGAAAGCCCTGTTCGGCAGGGGTTACAAGGATGCTCATTGCGTAACCCGGAAGAACCACGGAAGTGTGAAAAAACCTGTGGATGAAAATCCGTCCCCGCTTTCCACAGGCACCACTACCACTTCCACCATTTTCTTTTCATGAAAAAGAGGTAGTAAGAGGGTGCGGGAAAATCCTTTCTGATCCTTCATCCAGACAGGGGAAAACAG
>RFIU01000011.1 GCA_003695555.1 Alphaproteobacteria bacterium | reverse complement strand
GGTGCTCGCGAGCAGGCGCGAATCATGCCCGCGCGCCGGCTCGCGCGGCGCGAGCGTCAGGCTCGGCCCCGACTCACGGAAATTCCGCCTGCAGCCGCGTGAAGCCCGCGACCTTGTCGCGCTGGACGCCGACCGGCCCGTTGAAGCGGGTGTTGCCGATCACGCCTTGAAAATAGCCGCTTACCCCGTCGTCGATGCGCGCATAGCCGAACCCGGCATCTAGGGAGAGAATGTCGGTCAGCTGCCAGCTCAGCATGGCCAGAAGATCGACTCCGACAAAGTCGCTGCGCGGTTGTGGCGTGCGGCTGTTGCCGAACCAGCCGGCCGCCAGGGTCAGGCGCCAGTCAGGCGCCAGCCGGTGCTTCCACCTTCCCTGGATGCTGGTGAGACCGAAGCCGTTGTTCGAGATGTTGATCCCGTCGCCGTCGAATCCCGTGTCGGTGGGGCCCTGAACCGTCAGCAGCCCGGTCAGCCCCCAGTAGCCATAGGTGCCCGCGAGCGCCATGACCGGCAGAAAACCGCTGCCGTCCCGGCGGCCGGTCGCGTGGGTGGCGAGCAGCTCCCAGCCGCCCGGAGCCTGAAGCTTCAGACCGACGGCAAGGCCGCGACCCCGACGGTCGGCGGCAAGCAGGTCACGGTCGGTAAAGCTGCCGGTCACGAACCCTGAAAGCGTCAAGCCGTCGGTCAATGCGGTCTGACCCGATATGCCGAGCACGACATGCTCCTGCTGACGGCCATCGGGGGCGGGCACATTGAGGAGCTGGACGCCGAGGTTGAACCAGCCCCTGCCGACATCAAGACGATAATCGGCGCCGAAATGCAGGAAATCATCGGCGATCGTTTCCTGCCCCTCGTCAAGATCAGCGGCAAAGATCCGCAGGCGACCTTCGCCGAGAGGGAAATAGAGTGCCGCCGCAAGGGGATTGTAGTCCCAGTCGCTGGAATACTGGGTATCGAAGAACCGATCGGCAAGCGGCAGGATTCCCGCCTCGGCCCGTACCCCCGAGGCAAAGCGATAGCTCAGCACCGCATGACGGATGTCGATATTGGTCCCGCGGGAGCTTTCGCTCGTCGTGGTGACATTGTCGGTGGTGTGGCTGAGCTCGAACTGCAGGTGAGTAGAAAAATGCTCGTCGAAGGAGAAGTCGAGATTCTGCCTGAGCCGCAGGCGCGCTGCGGCACGGGAAAGACCGCCGAGATCGTCGTCCACGACATAGCCGTTGATGCGGTACTGACCGCCAAGCCCGATGCGATCGCGGGAAAGAATTCCAGCGCGACGGCCCGGACCGGCCGGATCGGCGGGCGGCTTGCCGGTTGCACGCGCATCCTTCGTGCTCCTGGATGGCGCGCGCATTGCCACCTGCGCCGTATCCGTTGCGACCGAAGAAGACGACCGATGTTTAAGGGCGGCCTTCAGCTCGGCGATTTCGGCGCGAAGCTGCGCGTTCTCTTTCTCCAGCCGGATGCTGCGTTCCTCCAGCGCCTCCAGGCGGGAGAGAAGGGCGGAGGATTTCGGCCCACCCGCCTCGGATTCCGGAACAGGGGCCGCTCGGCCCGCAACGGCGGTCAAGAGAAAAAGAGCAAGGAATGTCGTCATGATGATCGCGCGCATCGCGGCCGCCTCCTTTTCGGTTGGGTCCGATGGTCATGTGACCCGGCCTCCTAGCAGTTTCCCGGCAGCGGGGCTCTGACCTGGATCAAACGGGGTGGCGCCGGCGATCCGCGGGCCAGAGGGTCCATCACAGCGACAAGTAGAGCCGCAGACGATCGGAACGGCAGACGGATCTTCCCGATGTCTTTTGATGAAGATCAAGGTGCCCTCATCGGGTTTGGGATATGGCTCGATGGATTCCGACAGGCCGACCTCCTCTCTCGCGTGGCATGTCGAAGAGGAGACCATGCGGGCTTCGGCCGGTTTCGCCGGGATCACGATATCGGGACCGAAGCATCGATGGAGATGGGAGAGAGATGATGAAACGTGCGCCTCTGGCATCCTCGTGGCGAATGGCTGCGCTTTCGGCAGGTGTCGCAGCGGTCGCCATTCTCGGCACCCCCGTCCACGCGCAGTCGGTCGAAAGCCTGCAGGCGGAACTCGCTCGAATGCGCGCTCAGATGGCTGTCATGCAGCAGAAGATGGCGGACATGGCAGCGCGGATCGAACGCGCCGAAGCCGAACGGGCCGCCGCAAAGAAAGAAGGAGAAGGTGCGGCGCTCCCCCAGGCTTCCGGCGAAGCATCGGGGGATGCGGTCAAGGTGAAATGGGAGCCGGCCCCCTCGATCTCCAGCCCCGACGGTCGCTTTGAGATGAACCTGCGCGGGCGGGTCTATGTCGATGCCGGCTTCGCCAATGACGACAACGACACGATGAATGTCGATGCCACCGAGCTGCGCGCCGCCCGCCTCGGTATCGAGGGCAAGGCGTGGAAGGACATCAAGTACAAGTTCGAGGTCGATTTCGCCGGCAACAAGGCGACGGTCAAGGATGCCTATATTCAGTGGCGCAAGCCGATCGCCGTCACCGTCGGTCAGTTCAAAACGCCCAATTCGCTCGAAGAGCAGACGAGCTCGCGCTACATCACCTTCATGGAGCGCGGCTCGTTCACCGACGCCTTCGACTTCGAGCGCCAGATCG
>RFIU01000125.1 GCA_003695555.1 Alphaproteobacteria bacterium | reverse complement strand
TTTCTACTGGAATGCCGGCATCTTTCTCGCCCGTGCCGATGCGTTGATCGGGGAATTCGAACGCCATGCGCCGGAAATCCTTGTCGGCGTGCGCACCGCCTTCGCGCAGCGCCGGTCGGACCCCGATTTCATCCGCCCCGATGCCTGGGCCTGGAACAGGGTAGAGAGCATATCGATCGACTATGCGATCATGGAGCGCACCGAACAGGCAGCGGTGGTTCCGGTCACCATGGGCTGGTCGGACGTCGGTTCCTGGGATGCCCTGCACGAGGCCCTGCCGCGTGACGAAGCCGGCAATGCGATTCTCGGCGACGTACTGGCCGAAGACGTTGCCGACTCGCTGTTGCGCGCCGAAAAGGGAGGCGCGATGATCGCCGCGCTCGGCGTGAAGGATCTGGTCGTCGTCAGCACGCCCGATGCTGTTCTCGTCCTGCCGCGCGAGCGGGCTCAGGATGTTCGCCGCCTGGTCGATCGTCTGAAGCGCGCCGACCGCCCGGAAGTGCGTGTCCACCCGGATCTGCAGCAGGACTGACCCGCCTCCGGTTTTCCGTACCGTTGCACTCGCCCGCGTCTGGACAGAACGGTGAGCGCGCGCCTATATGCGGCGCATGAATGAAGCCGTTCAAGACAGGCGCGAGCCCTGGCCTTTTTACAAGATGCACGGGCTCGGCAATGATTTCGTGATTCTCGATCTGCGCCGGCGTCCGCAGGACGGCCCGGACGGCGATGTCGTGCGCCGCATCGCCCACCGGCGGCGTGGACTGGGCTGCGATCAGCTCGTCGTGCTGCGCGACGGTGACGATCAGTCCGTGGTGGCGATGGAGATCTGGAATGCCGACGGGACGCGCGCCGGCGCCTGCGGCAATGCCACGCGCTGTGTCGCGCGACTGCTGGCCGAGGAGAGCGGTCGCCGCCACCTCGTCATTCGAGTCGGCGAGCGGCTGCTTGCCGCTGAGATCATCGCCGATGGCGCACAGGTCGCAGTGGATATGGGCGCGCCCGCCTTCGACTGGCGTGCGATCCCCTTGAGCCGCGACGTGCCGGCCGATCCGCTGCCGCTTGCCTTCGCCGAACTGCCGGCAGCCGCCGCCGTGTCGGTGGGCAATCCGCACGTCGTCTTCTTCGTCCCCGAATTGCGCGGCCTGCCGTTGGCGCGGATCGGCGAAGAGGTCAATGACGATCCCCTTCTGCCCGAGGGCGCGAATGTCTCGCTTGCCGCGGTGCGAGGAAGCGATCGACTGGAACTGCGCGTATTTGAGCGCGGCGTTGGTCTGACACCCGCCTGCGGCAGCGCCGCCTGTGCCGCCGCGGTTGCCGCCGCCCGGCGAGGTTTGGTGGAGCGCCGGGTTCGGGTCGAACAGGCAGGCGGTGACCTGGAAATCGACTGGCGGGAAGACGACCACGTCTGGATGCGCGGTCCGGCAAGCCGGGTCGCTGAAGGCGTGCTCGCCCCCGAACTGGTCATGGCTCCGCAGGAAGAGGAAGCGCCGTGAGTGCGCCACGGATCATCACCCTGGGGTGCCGCCTCAATGCCTTCGAGGGCGAGGCGATGCGTACGCTCGCCGAGCGCGAAGGTCTCGGCGAGGATCTTGTCATCGTCAATTCCTGCGCGGTGACCGGCGAGGCGGTGCGTCAGACCCGTCAGGCGATCCGCCGGGCGCGCCGCGATCATCCGGATGCGCGCATCCTCGTCACCGGCTGCGCCGCACAGATCGATGCGCAGGACTTCGCAGCGATGCCGGAAGTTGATCACGTCCTCGGCAATGGTGAGAAGATGGCGGCCAAGAACTTTTCCGATCTTGCCGCCGGGCGGCTGGAACGGGTGCGCGTCAATGACATCTTCGCGGTGCGCACCACCGCCCCGCAGCTCATCGAGGGTTTTTCCGAACGCGCCCGCGCCTTCGTCGAGGTGCAGACCGGCTGCGATCACCGCTGCACCTTCTGCATCATTCCTTTCGGTCGCGGCGCCTCACGATCGGTGCCGATGGGCGCGGTGGTCGAGCAGGTCCGCCGGCTCGTCGCGCGGGGCTATCGCGAGGTGGTGCTGACCGGTGTCGATCTCACCTCCTATGGCGGCGACCTGCCGGGCCGCCCGACACTCGGCGCGCTGGTCGGGCGGATTCTCGATCTGGTGCCGGAACTGCCACGGCTGCGGCTGTCCTCGATCGACGCGATCGAGATCGATGCGGCGCTTTTTGACCGGATTGCCGGCGAAGAACGCCTGATGCCGCATCTGCATCTCTCGCTGCAGTCGGGCGATGACCTGATCCTCAAGCGCATGAAGCGCCGCCATTCGCGGGCAGAAGCGCTCGACCTGATCGCCCGACTGCGTGCGGTGCGGCCCGAGCTGCTGTTCGGGGCCGACATCATCGCCGGATTCCCGACCGAGACCGAGGAGATGTTCGCCAATACCTGCCGGATGGTCGAAGAGGCCGGAATCGCCTTTCTGCACGTCTTCCCCTATTCACCGCGCGAAGGGACCCCGGCGGCGCGCATGCCGCAGGTGTCGCCGGCGGTCAGAAAGGCGCGCGCGCGCCGTTTGCGCGAACTGGGGATGCGGATCCGCACCCGGGCGATGGAAGACCTTATCGGTCGTCGGCTCGCTGTTCTGGTCGAGCGGGTCGAAGACGGAACGGCCTTCGGCCACAGCGCCGAATTCGCCCCGGTCCGGATCGAGCGGGCAGCCGCGGCCGGCATCGGGCCGGGAGAGATCGTCACTCTTTGCGCCGAGGCCTTCGATGGTGACGAACTGGTAGCGCAGCCCAACCGGCAGGAGGCGGCATGAGCGAGGGTGAGGCGAACCGACAGGCGACGGCAGGTGGTGAGCAGCAGGGCTGGTGGCAGCGTCTGCGCCAAGGCCTCAAACC
>RFIU01000124.1 GCA_003695555.1 Alphaproteobacteria bacterium | reverse complement strand
GCGGGCGGGCGGCCACCTTCTGTTTGCCACCCCCGTGCGAGTCCGGCAGGCCGAAGCGCTCCTGCTCGCGCTCCGCCCGCAGTGCCGCGCGGTCGGCCGGCAGGCCGGCGGGCAGTTCTTCCTTCAGATCAGGGAATTCGCTCACCCCGGTGATCGGACGGGCCCGCGTCGCCACCAGCCGGCGGCGGCGTTCGGCCATCGCGTCGAGCGTTTCGTGAATGCTGCCGGCCGACAGTGCCGCATCGAGACCGCCTTCACCTTCGATCCTGCGGAACAGCTCCCAGGCTCGCCCGGCAAGCTCGCGGGTCAGAGTCTCGATAGCGAAACTGCCGCCGGCGATGTCGATGACCTGTCGCAGGTGGGACTCTTCCGAACAGATGATCGCGATATTGCGCGAGATCCGGCGGGCGAGATCATCACCGGGAGCCAGCGCATCCAAGTGATGGCGAACGCTGATCGCCCTCGCGCCGCCCAGCATCGCACCCTGAACCGCGATGGTCGCCCGCAGGATGTTCACCCAGGGATCGTAGCGCGTGAACATGCGTGGCGCGGTTTCGGCCAAGATATGCGGCTCGTGGCGTTCGACGCCGGCGACCCCGCAGGCGGAGAGCAGCCGTCGCCACAACGCCCGCATCACCCTTATGCGCGCGATCGTGAACGTCAGATCGGCATCGGCCATCAGATGAAATCCGATCAGGGCCGCCGAGCGTTCGGGCGCGATGCCCAAGGCTTCCAAACGACGCAGCCAGAAGACACCGTTCGCCAACAGGATCGCCAGCTCCTGCGCCTCGCTCGCCCCGGCATCGTGCCAGACGCGTCCCGACAGGCGCAGCAGACGCACCGGCGCCGCCCGCCCGCCCCCGATGTCCAAAAAATCCAGCGCTTCGGCGACTGCCCGTTCGGCCGCTGCTTGCGCATAGCCCTGACGCGCAGTTTCGGCGAGCGGGTCGAAGCCGAGATCATGAATGACCCCCCCGCCGGCCGACCTTTCCACCGGCTGCTCCCCTTTCTTCAGCAGGCGAAGGAAGGCGCGCGCCACCTCGCTCCCAGCCGCGCCGGCTTCCAGGGCAACAGGGGCCAGGTCGAGGCGCACGCCATCAAGCAGTTCGCCAAGGCGCCCCTCGGTGTCTGTCCCGCCCCCCGGCGCAATGCCGAGCACGACACCTTCTCCGCCCGTCTCGATCGGGCGGCCGTCATCGATCACCAGCACCAGACCATGGGCACCCCCTTCGAGATCGGCGAGCGCCTGTCGGCGCGCAACCTCGGGATCGGGATGATCGACGCGCTGCATGAGGGCGAAGGGACGCTCGTCGGCCTTCGCGCCGCGCAGATGGGGGGAAAGACCCGGAAAACCGGACGGGTCCTGCTCGATCGCGATATCCCGGCGGGTATAGAGAGGGCGGATTTCGATCCCGTCGTCGCTGCGCGAGACGAGCCGCTCGAATGGCGCGCCCTTGAGCGCCCTTTCGACCAGTGCACGCCAGTCCTCTTCGCTCGGGCGCGCAAACCCCTCGGCCAGCGGAACGGGCCTGAAATCGTCCATGGCGATCCCCTGTCGTGTCCAATGAAAGGCGGCGCGAGATGCCGCGACGAGGACGCCCGCCACCTGCTCCCCCCAAGGAGCTAGACCAGCTTTTGTTGCGGTGCAAGAGGGCGGCGGCGCCTCGCCACCCGTCAACCGGCGGCGATGCGCGCGGCTGCGAGGAGCAGAAAGACGCCGAAGACTGCCGAGAGCGCCCGATGCGGCAGAGCGTGCGCCGCGCGGGCTCCCCAGGGCGCGGCCAGCATCGCTGCCGGTGCGATTCCCAGGGCGGCCGGCAGATGCACGAAGCCGAGATGCCAGGGCACCGCCGTCCCGATTCCGAGGTTGCTGCCGCCGGCCACATAGCCGGCGACCCCGATCAGGGCGATCATTACGCCGATCGCCGAGGCGGTGCCGACGGCCCGATGAATCGGAATACCGAAAAGAGTAAGCCAGGGCACCGTGAAGGTCGCCCCGCCGATCCCCATCAGACTGGAAAGCATGCCGACGGAGAACGGAAAGATGTCCGCGATCCGTCGCTCGGGCAGCGTGTCACCAAGCCGCAGGCGGTCCAGCGGGAGTAGCATCTTGACCCCGAGCAGGGCGGCAACGACACCGAAGATGTCGCCCATCGTTTCGCTCGTCAGATGCCGGGCGAGCAGTGTTCCCGACAGTGCGCCAACGGCGATCCAGGGCGCCCAGCGCCGAAGAATGGCGGGATCCAGGCTGTGCCGACGCCAGTGGGCGCGCGCCGAAGTCAGACCGGTCGGCACGATCACCGCAAGCGATGTCGCCACCACCATGTGCATGTGCCATTCTGCCGGCACATCAAGCCGGCCCAGGACAAGGAAGAGCACAGGAGTCATGACGATGCCGCCGCCGATGCCGAGCAGGCCGGCAAGGAAGCCGGCGAGCGCCCCTGCGCCGATCAGCAGCGGCAGCCAGGTGACGAACCGGACGGCAGCCGGCTCGGGCGGGGTGGATGCGGCGGCGAACACCGGCGGCGCCAGGAGACCAATGGCTGTCGGGGTGATGATGACGAAAGTGAGGAACACGGCGAAGGCTCGGCGCGACGCAATCAAGATTCCTGCTCCCCGGCTGATGGCCTCGAACGGACGACGGCGGCGCTCATTGGCTCGTGCCGTGGCGCTGACGGCAATCTTCATGCGATGCGTCGTCTCTTCTGACAAGCCCTCGAGAGCGGGCACGCCGAAAACGCCGTCGCATGACCGAACTTTCAGTCGTCGAGCGTTTCGGCAAGGAAAAACAGGCGACGATGAGCAACGGCGCCCTTGATCAACGTCTGCGGTCCGGCAAGACCGAGTGCCGCCAATCCCGCCGACCAGGCCCGCGTCGCCCGAACCTCCGAATCGAATTCCGCCAGACCGGTAAAGGTGAACGACAGCAGGGCGCCCCGCGCAAGCGGCAGATCCGCCTCGTCCAACATCAGGCTGAGACGTTCGGCAAGCGGCAGCAGAAAATCACCGGTCGCCCAAAGGTCGATCATCAGATCATGCACCGCCCCTTCGAAAGTGGCCGAATACCAAAGCGCCGAACGCGGACGACGTAAGATCAGCAGTGCATCACATGAAGTGACAGCGCCACGACGCCAGCAGGCGAAATCCGCCCAGCCCGAACACATTCGGCCGCCGCCGATTGGGGGCGGGGCCGCCTCGTTCCGCTTCACCGGGGAAGACGGTATGTCTTGGTGCGAGACAGGCTTGCAAGAATGGCGCACCTGCGGCAGGCCGTCCGGCGCCGCAAGACCGGTACGCCCGTCCTGCGCAAAAACGTTCGCCGCTCCCGCCGGCGCGGCGACCCGCCGATGACGCAACTCTGCGATCCGCTCGCGAAACAGGGCGAGATGCAGTTCGTCCGCTTTGGAGGCCAAGCCGGCCGCGCGCTCGCCATCTTCCGCTGTTGCTACCATCGTTGGGACGCATGAAGAAGGTGGCACGCATGAAGAAGGTGGTACGCATGAAGAGCCATGCCGTAGCCGCCCGCTTCTTCCCTTATCGTCAGTCATCGGCTCAGCCGCCTGCCCTGTTACGAAGGCCGAGTCCCCGTTTTCTGCTCCGACACGAAAACCGCTCGCGATGGCCTCGGCCACCGCGCGTTCCAAGCCATCACCCAGACCCGCATGCATTGTGCATCCCCTCCTCTCGTACACGGCCCGCCACGCGCCCCTGCCCGCGGGCAATGCCCCTCTTCCAGTTCCGGTTCTCCTCCGACCCCAGACAAGATCCGGTTGCTTCACCTGAGCCCAGAAAGTACCCTATTGGTACATTACAATATTATTTAAGTCAATGTGGGTACATTCTGGCCCAGTGGAGCAAGGCAACGAAGCTCTTTTTCGCCCGCAGCCCTGCCACACCTTCCGGCTATACAACCTATACTACCCATGGTAGATACAGGAATATATCGTAATGTTCCTACGTGCAAGAGGATTCTTTCCTATTGAGCCTCACTCGCCACCTCTCTAGGTTTGGCCGATGCTCAAAGAGCCGCAGGATGATGAAGAAGTTCGCCGTCGGCTGGACGGGCTGATCCGTGCCCGGCCGGGCGCCTCCTATGCCGCAGCCTCACGGCTTCTCGGTCGCAATCATGCCTACATCCAGCAGTACATTCGTCGCGGACAGCCGCGTCGCCTATCACTGGAAGACACCCGGCGCCTGGCGCAATGGCTGGACGTGCCGGTTTCTCAGCTGCTGCCGAGAGGCGACGGGTCGGACTGGAGGTTCGCCGCTCTTAACCCCGGTGATCTTGTTCTTCTGACCTTCATCGATTCGGCCGATGAAACGGTGGGCAACCAGACCGGTCGCAGCACAATTGCCGGAAAAGCCCCTGAACCCGCTCCGAACCGGGCGAACACATCCGTCAGCGAATCAGGCGCATTGCCCTTCCCGCGCAACCATCTCGAACATTGGCTGGGTCGAGCGGGAGAATATCTCGCACTTTTTCGCGTGGATGGCGATGCGATGTGCCCGACCCTGCTTCAAGACGATCTGGTGTTGATAGACACGAGCGTGCGCCGGGTCGCAGGCGATGGCCTTTATCTGCTCGGCATGGACACCAGGACCCCGGTGCTGCGTCGCCTGACCCTTTCTCCCTGTGGTCGGGAGATGACAGTCGCATGCGACAACCCCGCCTATCGCCGATGGACGCGGCCGGCGCCCGTTCATCTAACCATTCTGGGTCGGGCGATCGCCTGTCTTCACCGATTGTAGGAAATATCCGGTTTCCGGCAGTTTCCCGTTCCAATACAGATTTTACTCGCTTGGCGAGTGTCCGCGGTGCGCCATCGGCCCTCCCCTCAATAGAGGTCGAATAGGATATTCGCGACGATCAGAAAGAAGGCGATGAAAAGAATGCTGAGAAAGGCAGCCCTGCCGAGATCGCCCTTCATATTCGTCCCTCCCCTTCACAGACCCTGCCGGAGTCGAAAATCCGAAGGCTTCGCTCAGAACAGTCGCATCATGGCAGGCCAGACGGTCGCCCGCCGCCTGTTCAAGGATCACCATGGCGCGCCAGAACCGCCGCGCGAACCGATACGGCGGTATCAGCAAAATCGGTGAAGATTCCATCGACGCCGGTCGCAAAGACCATTTCATACCAGGAACGTGGATCCGTCATCCCCGGCGGCAGACGATCGTCGCGCATCGTCCAGGGATGAACGCGCAGCCCTTTCGCATGCGCCTCGGTGACATATTCGCCGATCCGCCCATCCGCCGGAAAGAGCAGCTTCAGCGACGGTCCGACGGCATCGGCATATTCCTTCGCCCGTTCAAGGGAAACGCTCGGCCGGAAGCGCGGTGGCGTGGTGGCCCGCCAGCCTCCGTCCTGCGTATCGTGCGCCGCTTCCTTCACCTCGACCCCATCGACGAGTTGCACCAGCGGCGCATCGATGCGCGCCTTCAGGAACTCGAGAGTTTCGGGCTCGAATGCCTGAAGGAACAGGCGACCGGGATCGGTAAAGCGCATTTCGCGCAGCACCGTGACCATGCGCTCGGCCGGGTCGAGCCCCTGTTCCATGAAGAAGGGCCGCTGCTTGATCTCGGGATAGAGGCCGATGCGTCGCCCCGAGCGCGCCTCCATGTCGCGGGCGAGCGCGATGATTTCCTCGAAACGGGGAACGCGCAAGCGGCCGTCCCAGGCCGTCGATCGGCCCGGAAAGGCCTGACGTGCCCGCAGGGTCGAGATTTCGTCCCAGGTGAAGTCGCTTGCATACCAGTCGAGCCGCCCCTTCACCTCGCGCCGGCGGTCGGCGAACTCGGGATGCTCGGCAATGTCGGTCGAATCCGACAACCAGATGTCGTGACGGGCGACGAGCACACCGTCGGAGGTCATCACCAGATCCGGTTCGATGAAATCCGCCCCGAGTTCGATCGCACGGCGATAGCCTTCGAGCGTATGCTCGGGCAGATAGCCGCTTGCGCCGCGATGAGCGATGACGATCGGCGGCCTGCCGTCCAGCGTCGGCCAGGGCCAGGACATCTTCCGTGCTCCCTTCCCGCCATGCGCGGCGGCACGTCCAAACGCTGCGGCGGCCCCGCTGGTCGCCATGCAGCCGGCAAACGCCGCAAGGCCGATGCACAGTTCGCGTCGAACGCGGCGCATCGTTCGCTGCCCTCCCCGCCGGCTCCCATCCGCCTCCTGCCGGTCAGCTTCCGACAAGAGCCGGCGAGGGTCAAGGACTTGAGAAATCGCCGCCGAGACGGCAGGATGCGCGGCGGGTCTTCATTCGGAACAGGGCAAAAGCGGACGGGATCGCACGGCTGACGCCGAGTCCGACTCGTCTGGGATATGCTGATCATCAATATCGCCCGGCCGCAGCTTCCACCTGCGGCGAGAGGCGGATAGGGCGAGGAGCCGATGGCCCACGACACCCGAGCGAACGTCCTGTCGAAACCCTTCACCGATCCAATGCGGACCGCAACGGGCGAAGAGCGCGCCTTCGTCGATCTGCGCGCCTTGGAAACCCTGTGGTTCAACACCGGTACGCTGTGCAATATCGCCTGTGCGCACTGCTACATCGAGTCCTCGCCGCGCAACGACAGCCTCACCTATCTCCGCGCCGAGGAGGTCGCCGAGTATCTGGACGAGATCGCCGCCCTCGCTCTGCCGACGCGAGAGATCGGCATCACCGGCGGCGAGCCCTTCATGAACCCCGACATCATCCGGATAATGCGCGACATACTCGGACGCGGCTTCGATCTGCTGGTACTGACCAATGCGATGAAGCCGCTCTGGCACAAGCGCGCCGCCCTGCTCGACCTGCAGCGACGGTTCGGCGAACTACTGAGGATCCGCGTCTCGCTCGACCATTTCGATCCCGCCCATCACGAAGAGGAGCGCGGCGCCGGCAGCTTCGCGAGCGCCCTTGAGGGGTTGAAATGGCTGTCCGGCGAAGGTTTCCGCGTCCATGTCGCCGGCCGCTTGCGCTGGGACGAGGACGAGGCGCAGATGCGCGCCGGCTTCGCCCGCCTCTTCGCGGAACACGACCTGCCGATCGACGCCCGCGACCGCCGGGCGCTGGTGCTGTTTCCGGAGATGGACGCGGACCGCCCGGTGCCGGAGATCACCACCCGCTGCTGGGAAATCCTCGGCCGGGATGCGGAGGAGATGATGTGCGCGACGAGCCGAATGGTGGTCAAATCGAAGGGTAGCTCCCGTCCCCATGTCCAGGCCTGCACGCTGCTTGCCCATGAGGAACAGTTCACGACCGGCACGACGCTTGCCGAGGCCTGTGCCGCACGGGTACGCCTCAACCACCCTCATTGTGCGCGCTTTTGCGTACTCGGTGGCGCAAGCTGTTCGGCCAACGCCTGAAACCGCACCGGCTCAAGAAATGGTCGCGAGCCATTCCTCGATCCCGCGCGCGAGCGCATCCTCTTCCGGTGCCATCCGTTCGCAGGATTCCTCCCCTTCGAGACTGCGGGCCAAGGCCGGCGGCAGCGGTGGCGAGAAGCCCAGCGCATCGCGCACCGCATCGGGAAATTTTGCCGGATGGGCGGTGGCAACCAGCACGTCGGCAATGCTTGACCCGGCGGCACCGGCCTTCCCCAGCGCCGCCATGCCGACCGCGGTATGCGGGTCGAGAATGCGGTC
>RFIU01000123.1 GCA_003695555.1 Alphaproteobacteria bacterium | reverse complement strand
TCCGCGTGCGACGATCTGCTGGCCTCGTTTCACGCCTTGTCGCCCTGCCGCCTGCCCCCTTGGAACGGGGCCCGGCTCGGCCACCGGATGCAACCCAGAATATGTTCGATTCCTGCCATGTTCCGTCATATAATGAAAACATCATGACTAGGACACCACTGCGGCAGAAGGATACTTCGTCACTTTCCCCGCCGCCCTCGGCATCTTCGGAGGGGGGGAAAACAGCCAAAGAGGCTGCCGGCGCGGCCGGAGAATCTGCCGGTGCGTCCGAAGTGTCCGCCGCACGCTTCGCCCTTCGGACATTCTTTGAAATTCAGGACCTGCATGTTCCCATGCGGCTCGTCATCCTGATGCTGATGGGCGGCCTCTTCTACCATCTCAAGCCGGGTCCCTTCGCCTTCGTTTGGGTCGCGGGCGTCACCATCGCCGAGCTGGCCGGCCATGCCTGGCGTCTGAAGGTGCGGCACCGACGCTGGCGCGATGCTGAGATGGCGCGGATGCTCACCATCAATGATCTGATCGGGCACGTCATCATCTTCGGCTGGATCGCCGGGCCCGTCTGGCTCGGTATCACGAGCGAATCGCTGACGGCCCGTCTCATCGGATTGCTGACCGTCGCCTCGATCGGCATGATCGTATCCTGGCAGCATGGCCGTCTGAAGCGATCGGCATGGATCAATGCCGGCATGGCGGCCCTTGCTCTCGTCGGCATGACCACCCTGCGGATAGAAGCCGAACACGGGCTCGTCCTGTTCCTGTTCGGCATCCTCTACGCAATGAATGTGATCGTCCTGACACTCGCCTCGATGCGGGGATACCGCGCGATCTTCCTCGGCCAGGCGGCTCAGGAGCACCTGATTGAGGAGCTGGAACGTGCTCGCGACGAGGCCCTTGCCGCTCGCGATGCGGCGCTCGAGGCGGCACGGGCCAAGAGCAACTTCCTCGCCATCGTCAGTCATGAAATCCGCACCCCGCTCAACGGCGTTCTGGCGATGGCCAGCATTCTCGAACAGACCGACCTGTCACCGGAACAACAGCGCTATGTGGAGGCGATCGGCGAATCCGGCCGGACGCTGATGTCGCTGCTGACCGATATTCTTGATATCTCGCGCCTCGAAGCCGGCGGCATGGAGCTGAAACCGGATGTCTTCGACCTCGAGGATTTCCTGCATCGCGGGCTGAACCTCTGGCACGCCAAGGCCGAGGAAAGCGGCCTTGCCTTCCGGGTCGAGGCAGGGCCCGATCTGCCCTCTCATATCCTGATGGATGAGATGCGGCTCAAGCAGATCCTCGCCAATCTGATCCAGAACGCGATCAAGTTCACCCCCAAGGGTGAAGTCGTTCTGCGCATCGACCGGCAGAGAGATCAGGCGGGGAAGGAATGGTTGCGGTTCGAGGTGGCGGATACCGGTATCGGTATCGACCCTGAAAAGCTGGAGCATATCTTCGATCGCTTCGTACAGGCCCATGATGCGAACGGCGGCACCGGGCTGGGACTGGCCATCGCCAAGGAACTGGTAGAGCTGATGGGCGGAAGGATTTCCGTCGAAAGCTCACCAGGCCACGGCACGCGATTCCTTTTCACTGTTCCGCTCGTCACGGCCGACAGCCCCGAAAGTTCTGCTTCGGCATCCCGACCATCGGAGGTGCGTGCCCGGCAGATGATCGACCGGAAACGCCCCGACTCGCCGAAGATCCTGCTCGCCGATGACAACGCCATCAATCGTGAGGTGATCCGGGCGATGCTGCATACGCTCGATGTCCGGCTGATCACCGTCACCAATGGCCGGGAAGCCGTCGAAGCCGTTCAGGAAGACGATTTCGATCTGATCCTGATGGATATCCGCATGCCGGTCATGGATGGGCTTGAGGCGATCCGCCGCATCCGCTCTTTGGAGCGCGGTCGGCAGGTACCGATCATCGCGCTGACCGCCAATGCCTCACCCGAAGACGAAACCGCCGCGCGCACCGCCGGCGCCGACAGCTATGTCGCCAAACCGATCGATGTCGCTCGGCTTCTGGAGCTCATCGACCGCCTGCTCCGCGACGAGATCTCCGCTGTGGAATAAGGGCGGTTGCCGGTCATCCCAGCAGGCGCCGCGCGATGATCAGGCGCATGATCTCGTTGGTGCCTTCGAGAATCTGATGAACGCGCAGGTCGCGCAGGATGCGTTCGATCGGATAATCCATCAGATAGCCGTAGCCGCCATGCAGCTGCAGCGCCTCATTGACGATGCGAAAGCCGATGTCGGTTGCGAACCGCTTGGCCATCGCGGCTGCCATGGTCGCATCCGGCGCCTTTTCCGACACCTTGATGGCGGCTCGATGGAGCAGTAGACGCGCCGCCTCCAGCTCGGTCGCCATGTCGGCAATTCTGAAGCGGATCGCCTGAAAATCGGCGATCGGCCGACCGAACTGCCGACGCTCCTTCACATAGTCGATGGCCCGTTCCAGCGCGAAACCGGCACCGCCCAGCGAACAGGCGCCGATATTGAGGCGGCCGCCGTCCAGCCCCTGCATGGCGATGCGGAACCCTTCGCCTTCCTCTCCAACGCGATTGGCGACGGGCACCCGCGCATCCTCGAAGATCACCATCGCGGTCGGCTGTGAATGCCAGCCGAGCTTTCGTTCCTGCGCCCCGAAGGAAAGTCCAGGCGTGTCCTTGTCGATCGCCAGACAGGTGATGCCCTTCGCTCCCTCGCCGCCGGTGCGCACCATCGTCACATAAACATCCGACCCGTGTTCGCCGGCACCCGATATGAAGGCCTTTGCGCCGTTGACCACATAGTGATCGCCGTCACGCACCGCCCGGGTTTTGAGACTCGCCGCGTCCGAGCCGGCATCGGGCTCGGTCAGGCAGTAGCTCGCGAACTTTTCCATCGACGCCAGTTCGGGTACCAGCCGACCGCCGAGTTCTTCGCTGCCGAATGTCGCGACCATCCATGTCGCCATATTGTGGATCGAGAGATAGGCCGCGGTCGAGGGGCAGGCACGGGCCAGTTCCTCGATGATCAGTACCGCCTCCAGCCGACCGAGGCCGACCCCACCCAGCGCCTCGTCCACATAGATCGCGGCGAAACCGAGCTCGGCGGCGCGACGCAGCGTGTCCTTCGGGAAGATCTTCTTCTCGTCCCACTCCGCGGCGTGCGGCGCCATTTCGCTTTCGGCGAACTGTCGCGCCGTTTCACGGATCAGGCGCTGTTCTTCGCTGAGCTCAAAATCCATCCCCGTCGGCTCCCGTTTTTTCGGATTTCGCCGATATGCCGGTCTGGCATCATGGCCCCGTGAGCATCCGCCACCAGAAGCGCGTCAGCAGGCGGAGAGGGGCGACACTCAGATCGGCGCGCAGCGGGTCGTACCCTGCCCGCTCGAGCGCGGCGATACCATGGGCCGGGGGAACGCTCAAGAGAAACGGCGCGCGCAGCGCCAGCGGCACGCGCCCTGCTTTTTTTCGCCCCGCGCTGACGAGACGCATCATTTCCTGAACGATATCGCGGATCGGCCCCCGCAGTTCGGCCGGCCATTCTCCCCGGACAAGTCCGCGGGCGCGCACCCGCACATCGCCGCGCATCGTGGCGGGCAGCAGCACGCGCCCTCTTGCCGCCTCGGCCCGCAGCCCACGCAGGATGCGCAGCAGGCCGTGTGCGGTGCCGAGATCTTCGGCAGCGGTTTCCCGGTCTGCATGGCGGCTCCCGGCGATCCCGTCCATGGTTTTTTCGATCAGCTGCAGCGACAGGCGGTTGAGCCGCCCCGAGGTCGCCCGCGCATGGGCGACGAGCGCTGCGCGGTCGACCGGAAACGCATCGCCGAGCACCGCCCGACGCGCCTCGATCAGGGACTCGAGATCCGCAAAATCGTGGGCGATTCCGGCCTCCCCAAGTCCGGCCAGCTGTACGAGCACGGGGTGGCGTTCCGGACGACCGGCCAGTGCGGCACGCAGCGCATCCGCCCACCAATTGAGGCGCAGTTCACCGGCGAGCGGCTCTTCCACCCGGTCGGGAATCCGGGCGAGTTCGAGATTGAGGACATGAAGCGCAAGGAGTCCGGCTCGCGCACGACGGGGTGCGAAACGCAGGATCAGCCAGCGCTCCGGATCGCCGGTACGCAGCTCGGTCTCCAGGTCCGGAAAAGCCATCTGCCTGGCAGTCATGTGCCGCCGGACGATCCTGCCACGGCCAGGCTATCGGCATGCAGACCCGCCAGCTCGGCATAGCCCTTCGGTGCCTCGCGATGTGCGGCGATCTCTTCCGCAGCGAGCTTGCGGACGAAACGCGCGGGTCGACCCATCCAAAGCTCGCCACGGCCGATCACCTTGCCCGGCGGCAGCAGCGAGCCGGCGGCAAGCATGCCGTCCTCCTCGACCACGCAGCCGTCCATGACGATCGTGGAAAGACCGATGAAGGCGTGATCATGGATTTCGCAACCGTGGATCATTGCCATGTGGCCGATCAGCACGTCATCACCGATGATCGTCGCATGCGTGGCGCGGGTGACGTGGATGACACTGCCGTCCTGAATATTGGTCCCGCGGCCGATGCGGATGTGACAGACATCCCCGCGCACCACGACATTGTACCAGAGCGAAGACCTGGCCGCGATCTCGACATCGCCGATGACCTGCGCACCGGGGGCCAGAAAGACATCGGGGGCCAGTCGCGGCCAGCGTCCCATGAAGGGATGGGCCGCTCCCTCGCCGCGAAAGCTCGGCGCAACATCCGGCGGATTGAAGCCGTCGTTCTTCAGGGAAAGATCGGACATGCTTCCAGTCCTTGGTTTTCCGGCAGGCCGAGCATCAGATTCATGTTCTGGATCGCCTGCCCCGACGAGCCCTTCACGAGATTGTCGATCGCCGCAATGACAATGGCATGCCCGGCCCGGCGATCGGGAAAGGCGTTGATGACGGCGCGGTTCGAGCCCCGCACGTCTCGTGTCGCCGGCACGTGATCGTCACTCGGGACATGCACGAAAGGCTCGTCGGCATAGCGAACGGCGAGCGCCTTCCTGAGATCGGCGACCGTCGCCCCTGCCGCCAGCTTCAGGTGACAGGTCACCAGCTCGCCCCGGTTCATCGGCACCAGATGCGGAGTAAAGGAGACCTCTACGGCCCGCCCCAGCGCCCTTGACAGTTCCTGCTCCATCTCGGGCATGTGACGATGACGTCCGACCCCATAGGGCCTGAGCGATTCAGCCACTTCCGCGAACAGCATCTCCGGCTTGAGCGAGCGCCCGGCGCCGGAAACGCCGGACTTGGCATCAATCACCAGATGCTCGGGGTCGATGAGCGGACCATCCTGCCCGGCGATAAGCGGCAGCAGAGCGAGCAGCACGGCGGTCGGGTAGCATCCCGGACAGGCGACGAGACGGGCATCCCGGATCGCCTCGCGGTTCCATTCGCTAAGTCCATAGATGGCGCGCGGCTGCAGATCGGGTGCCTGATGGGGGCGGCCGTACCATTCCTCGTAGGTCTTCGGGTCGGCGAGCCGGAAATCAGCCGAAAGATCGATGATCCGCAGGTCCGAGCGCGGCACGCTCGCGGCCATGTCTTCGAGGGTTTCCATCATCAGCTCGTCGAGCAGGCTGTGACGCGTCGCGTGCAGCAGACCGCGGATCACCTCCTGACTTGTCGCGTGCGGCAGGGCGCAGAAGACGACGTCGAGATCGAGCGCCGGCCACTCCACCTCGTCCAGGCCGATCAGGTCCGGCAGATCCAGGCCGGCGAACTGGGGAAAGACCCGTTCGATGCTTTTTCCGCGCTGCCGCTCGGCGGTGAGCAGAGCGATCTCCACATCGCGGCGCGGCGCCAGCAGGCGCACGAGATCCGCCCCCGTGTAGCCCGAGGCGCCGAGAATGCCGATGCGGATTCTTTCCCGTGTCCGTGTCATGCCGCTCTTCTAGAATGCCGGAAGAGCACGAACAAGGGGGTCGGTCCGGTCAGAGGCCACGGGATCACTGAAAGGACAGGTCGAAAATCGGGGCTCTTCGTATGATCAGAGATCCGGCGGCAGGTCCGAGATTGCCTCTTCGACCTCGACGAAGCCGGGCTGCAGATGGGTCGGGACATTGCGCCGACCGATCTCGACCGCCACCTGCGGCGCATTGCCGTGCAGGAAGGAGACCAGAACCGCCTTGATGACATTGAAGAGCTGATGTTCTTCCGCAAGCACCTGATTGAATCGCCCGGCTAGCGGTGCGATCAGTAGATAGGACAGGAAGATGCCGAGAAAGGTGCCGACCAGCGCGCCGCCGACGAGCCGGCCGAGCACCTCGACCGGCTCGTTGATCGAGGCCATCGTCTTGATGAT
>RFIU01000010.1 GCA_003695555.1 Alphaproteobacteria bacterium | reverse complement strand
GTGCAGCAGGGCGGCGATCATTTCGCCGATCTTCCCGGCGCCGAGTAGCAGAACGGGGGTCTTGTCGGTCATTATTCCTTCTCCCATCGATCCCGAATGCCATCGGACAGGCGGCACAGCGAACAGGGACATAATGCCTGCCGGTGGCTTCATTCTGGTTTTGGCGCTGGCTTAGGAGCCTTCTTCGATCTTGGCAAGAGACAAGTGCACGCATCCACGCCGACCCGCCGCCCCATCCGTTTCGATGCCAGGTCTGCGGGCCGATCAAGGCCGTGCTCAAGACGGTGCTCAAGAAATTGTGAACGGGAATCCGCGTATCCGGCCTTTTCCATGGCCGCCGGATTTGACAAACTCCGCGATGTGCCGATGCCGGATTGTCAGGGCATGAGCGTTCAGGGATCTGTTTGAAAAGGGAAGAAGACGAACGTGCCGATCCGTTTCATTCGTGACTTCGAATTTCGCTACGAAACGCCAGAAATGGTCGCCCCCGCCATCACCCGCGTGGTGGCGCGCAATCCCAAGGACTATACCTGGATCGGGACCAACACCTGGATCGTCGGTGACGATCGTCTGGCGATCATCGATCCCGGACCGGCGCAGAGCGAGCATGTCGAAGCGGTGCTCGAGGCGATCGCGGGTCGGCCCGTGGTGGGCATCTTCATCACCCACTCGCACAATGATCATGCGCCGGCGGCCCTGCCGCTGGCCAAGGCGACCGGCGCGACGATCTTCGGACACTCTCCCCTCGATCCGATGATCGCCGACCTTACCGACGAAGACATCGATCTGAGCGTCGTGCCGGACTGCCGGCTCGGCGATCGTGCACGGCTGGAGATCGAGGAGGGATTGCTGATCGAGGCGGTTCATACCCCCGGTCACTTTCCGAACCATCTCTGCTATCTGCTGCATGACCTGCGCCGTTCCCACGAAGGTGGCGTCAGTCGCAGGATGCTGTTTTCCGGCGATCATGTGATGGGCTGGGCGACGACGGTGATTGCGCCGCCGCTCGGCAATCTCGAACATTATCTCGATTCGCTGCTGCGCCTTCAGCGCCTGCCGGTCACCCGCTATCTGCCTAGCCACGGCCCGGAAATTCCGGATGGTCCCGACTATGTCCGTCAGCTCATCGCCCATCGGCGCTTTCGCGAAAGCCAGATTGTCGAGTGTCTGGAACGAGGCGTGCGCGACCCTGCGGAAATGGTTGCGCGCATGTACGAGGGGCTGAGCCCGCGCCTTGAGAAGGCGGCAGCACTCTCGGTGCAGGCGCATCTCGACTTTCTTGCCGCGCGCGGCCTTCTGACCCGTGAAGGAGTCCCGACCCTTTCCGCGCGTCGGATCGCCGAATCCTGGCCCTATAATGAACTGGAATCCTCGTCGGGCGGGCGATGAAGGGCTGGGCGCGCCATCGACACGCCTGGCAGGGCCGGCAGGCCGTCGGCGAGTGGCGGCGAGTGCCGGGTCGCCTGCTTTCTGTTCTTGTTCTCATTCTTGGTCTTGCCGGATGCGGGGGCGGCCCGCATTCCGGGGTACGAGACGATGATGCCGGGTCGCACGGGCCGCTGGCTCGGCTGAGCGCGCATTCCCCCGACCGGCCGGAACTCTCCCTTTCTTATCTCGCGCGATCGCCGACGACGACCACGGTGCGCGTGGACTGCGGCGATGGCAGGCAGGTTGAAGGCGAAGTCCGGCGGGTCATCTTCGTGCACGGCACGCCGGGGTCGGCCGCGGCCTTTCGCGGCTATTTGCTCAACGGTGCGGAGCATCGCGCCTTCGATCTGATCTCCGTCGATCGGCCGGGTTTCGGTCTTACCCGGCCGCGACATGCGGTTTCTTCACTTGCCGAACAGGCGCGCGCGCTGCTGCCATTGCTTCCCGACCCGTCGGCGGGGCCGAAGCCGATCCTTGTCGGCCATTCCCTCGGTGGTCCGATCATTGCCAAGGCGGCGGTGATGTTTGCGAAGCGGATCGGTGGTCTGGTGGTGCTGGCGGGCGCCTTCGATCCCGGGCTCGAGCGCGTTCATCCCCTTCAGTATCTGGGCGAGGCGCCGCCCTTCGTCTGGCTGCTGTCGCGCTCTTTGCGTAATGCCAATCGAGAGTTGATTCCCCTCAAGCAGGAACTTGAGGTGCTGCGTGCCGAGCTGCCCCGCATCCGTCAGCCGATGATCGTCCTGCACGGCACCCGCGATCGCCTCGTGCCCTTCGTCAACACCGGCTATCTGCCGCATTTCCTGAAGAATTCCGTGCGTCTGGAGATCCGCCCGCTCGTCGGATTCGACCACTTCATTCCCTGGAGCGCACCGGATGCCGTCTGGCAGGCGATCGAGGACATGGATCGCTGGCTTCGCTGCGCCCCTTCACCGGCTGGCTAGTTCCGCCGTCTTTCGAGACGGCGAAAGCGAAAAGAGGGTCGATCCCCTTCGGCCTCGTGAAACTCGCAGGACACCTCGCGCCATTCGCAGGGGTCAAGCTCGGGAAAGTACGCATCACCGCTCGGCGAGAGATCGACCTCCGTCAGTTCCAGGCGATCGGCCAGCGGCAGAAAGAGACGATAGATCTCGCCTCCCCCGATCACCATCGCTTCCGGCACCTGTCCGGCAAGCGTCAGCGCCTCGCAACGGTCGCGGGCCAGCGCGACCTGTGCCGGCGCGCGCCAGCCGGGATCACGGGTCAGGACGATATTTCGGCGGCCGGGCAGCGCCCGACCGATCGATTCGAAGGTGCGTCGACCCATGATGACCGGCTTTCCCCAGGTCAACGCCTTGAAGTGCCTGAGATCTGCCGGCAGATGCCAGGGCAGGCGGCCCCGTGTGCCGATCACGCCGTTCTTCGCTACCGCCGCGACCAGCGTGATGCGCAACGGATGCGACGATTTCGCGAAGGACTCTTTGCATTCGGTATTCATCTCACCCTCAGACCGCAACCGGCGCCGGGATATGGGGGTGGGGGTCATAGCCGACGAGACGGAAGTCTTCGTAGCTGAACGAGAAGAGGTCGCGAACATCCGGATGGATCTCGATGCGCGGTAGCGCCCGGGGCCGGCGGGAAAGCTGCAGGCGGGCCTGTTCCAGATGATTGCGATAGAGGTGTGCATCGCCCAGTGTATGGATGAATTCGCCCGGCTCGTAGCCGGTGGTCTGAGCGATCATCAAGGTGAGCAGCGCATAGGAGGCGATATTGAACGGAACGCCCAGAAAGACGTCGGCCGAACGTTGATAGAGCTGGCACGACAGCCGACCGCGGGCGACATGAAACTGGAACAGACAGTGGCAGGGCGGGAGCGCCATCCGCTCGATCTCGCCGACGTTCCAGGCCGAAACGATGTGGCGGCGGGAATGGGGATTGGTCTTCAGATCCTCGACCAGGCGGGCGATCTGATCGATGGTCCGCCCGTCAGCGGTCGGCCAGGCACGCCATTGTCGCCCATAGACGGGGCCGAGGTCTCCATTTTCGTCCGCCCATTCGTCCCAGATCGTCACACCATGTTCGTTCAGCCAGCCGATATTGGTGTCCCCCCTGAGAAACCAGAGCAGCTCATAGATGATCGACTTCAGATGCAGCTTCTTGGTGGTCAGCAGCGGAAAGCCTGCGGCCAGGTCGAAGCGCATCTGATGGCCGAAGACCGACAGCGTCCCGACACCGGTGCGGTCATCGACGGGAACGCCTTCATCGAGAATCCGGCGCATCAGGTCGAGATAGGCCTGCATCTCCTCTCCCTATCTCCTCTCCATTAAGCGGTGTCTCATGCCGGCCCGGTCCGGCAAAGCCGCTACGCGATCGCGGGATGCCACGCATTTCCATGGACCATGGGCCTGTCGCGCTGCATCGCGTCGGCACATGCTTCTGCTGCCGGCACCTGCGGCGGCAGGATGGCGACTGCCGAGGATCAGTAACAGCGATCCGGGATCCTTGTCGAGCGGTTCCGGGAAGTCCTCTTGCCCATCGGCCTGGGAAACGGAAAAGCGTTTTTCCCGTCTCGTTCTGCCGCCCATGATGATCGTCAGTCATGATGTGATGCCGCCCCGTCCGCTGTCCGGCATCCCGCCATTTGCAGGGAAAGATGGCGGCAAGGCCCAATTTGCGATCATTGCTGGAACCGCGATCGCCGCTGGTCGTACCGATGCGGTGCGAAGATGCATGGGCCTGCGGCTGCTTTCGGCAGGCGATGTGTCCGCCGGATGAGCCGAACCGACAAGTTCCCGGAGATGGTGCCGTTCTCCTGCGATGAGGCCACCGATGATGATGCGGGAACGGCCGGATTTAACCCTAATTTTACACTCGTCATGCGACAACGGATTTCGCATTCTTCACACGCAAAGGGGCAATGTCGCTCTGATAAACCGAAGGCTTTCGGGGGTTTTTCCATGGAAAATGTCCAGACTGTCGCTGTCGAGCGGACCGGGATTCTCGATGAACTGACCGAAATCAGCGCAGCACTCGAAATGGAGGACCGGATCACCGGATTCGCCATGGGCGGGCGACTGAGCCGGGATCTGCGCGCCATCTGGCCGGCGGTCGCACCACAAATCGGCGATATCGTCGATACTTTCTTCGAGGCCCTCTTTTCGCGTCCCGAGGTGAGCGAGGCCATCCGGGGTCATGACCCTGAGACGCTGAAGAAGCGACAGATCGAATATTGGCACTTCCTGTTCAATGACGAGATCGACCAGCGCTACGGTCGGGTGATATCCGAGCGTGGCGCCTTCATGCATCAGGTGGGGCTGGAGCCGCGCCATTATCTGCCGCCCTATACCCTGATCTTCGACCGTTTTCATCAGGCCGCGGTCGAAGCGTTCGGTGACGATCGCGACATGCTGGCGCGTGCCGCGGTAGCGCTCAATCGCCTGAATTTCCTGACCAATGAGATCATGGCGGCGACCCATCACGAGCTCGTGCGGCGCGAAT
>RFIU01000122.1 GCA_003695555.1 Alphaproteobacteria bacterium | reverse complement strand
GGCGTATCCAACCTCAACTTCCTGCGCACCGCGCTCAATGCCCAGCGCCGTGCGCGCGGCGAGCCGGAACTGGCGGCCGGGCCGTTCATGAAGCTGGTGCGCGAGAAGGCGAAGGCGCTCGGCATCGACATGGAGATGCTCAAACGCCCCGTCAATGTCGGATTTTCCGGCGGCGAGAAGAAGCGCAATGAGATGCTTCAGATGGCGATCCTGGAACCGAGGCTGGCGGTCCTCGACGAAACCGATTCGGGCCTTGACATCGACGCCTTGAAGGTGGTCGCCGCCGGCATCAATGCGCTGCGCTCACCGAACCGGGGCATCCTGCTGATCACCCATTATCAACGCCTGCTCGAGCATGTCGCGCCGGACCGGGTGCATGTCCTGCAGGCGGGACGCATCGTCCGTTCCGGCGGACCCGAGCTCGCTCGCGAACTGGAGGAAAGCGGCTATGCCTCCGTTGCCTGAACGCAGGAACGAGGACCAGTCCCGTCACCCCATCGATACTGCGCCATTGCGCCGCTTCGATGAATGGCTGGCGGCTACCGGCCTGCCGGCGGGCGAGGTCGAGGCCCGGCGACGCGCGCTCACCCGGGCGCTTGCGCTCGGCCTGCCGGGTCCGAAGGACGAGGCTTGGCGGACGATGGACCTGAAGGGGCGCACGATTGCCGATTTTCTGCCCGCCCCTGCGATCGTGAAGGCTGGTCCGACGGCGCTTCCCGAGGGAGCGCAGGATTCCGATCTCGTCTTCATCGACGGGCGTATCCTTCACCGATCGGAGCACGCCGCGCGAATGCGCCCCCATGACCTTGCCGACCCGGCGCCAGTTGTGCGCAAAGACGACGATCGCGAGGGCGGCGTTGACGACGTCTTCCGGCTGCTCAACCGCGCCACCTCGACTCACGGCTTCGCCCTTGCGCTCGATGCGGGAGAGGAAGCGCCAGCGCTGCGGATCCGGGATCTCGCCCAGGGCAGCGGGGCGCATGCCCGCCATTGTCTGAGTCTCGGGGCAGGCGCGCGGGGAAGCATCGTGATCGAAGAGGAAGCCGCGGCCGGCCTCGTGCGAAACGGGGTCATCGATGTTGCGCTCGCGCGCGATGCCAGGCTCGATCTCGTCCTGATCCAGCGGACCGGCACCGGCGCGCATCACCTGCTGCGGCTGTTCGCCGGAGTGGCGGCCGGCGCCCGTCTCACGGTCCGCCATCTCGTTCTGGGTGGGGGAGCGGCACGCGCCGAGCAGGTCTGGACTCTCGACGGCGCCGAGGCGCATGGCGATCTTGCCGGCCTGCTGCTCGCACCCGCGCCGGCGCGTCTGGACCTGGCTGTCGAGATCGCCCACCGCAGCGGGGCAGCGACGAGCGATCAGCATCTGCGCGCGATTGCCGCACCGGCGGCCCGCGCCGCGGCGGCCGGCAGGATCCTGGTCGCGCCCGGCGCGGATGCGACCGAGGCGCATCAGCAGCTTCGCGGCCTGCTGCTCGCGTCGGGTGCGGAATGCGACTTCAAGCCCGAACTGGAAATCCATGCCGAGGAGGTGGTCTGCAGCCACGGGGCGGCGATCGGCAGCCTTGATGATACGCAGCTCTTCTATCTGATGAGCCGCGGCCTCGATACGCGCGCGGCGCGCAGGGTGCTGATGGAGGCGTTTGCCGCTGAACGCCTTTTGACGATCGACGGCGATGACCCCGCCCGTGCCTGGATCGGCCGCGCAATCGCCGAGGGAATGGACATGCTGGCGATGGAGGAGGCAAGCGATGGCTGACGGAACGCGGCTTGCCGCTGCGAAGAGTGATGCCCCGGCCGCCGGCCGGTCTGACCGGCCCGCGCGTCACTTCGACATCACCGCGCTGCGAGACGATTTTCCGATCTTCTCGACGACGATGCACGGGCAGCCGCTCGCCTTCCTCGATTCGGCAGCCTCGGCCCAGAAGCCGCGTGCGGTGATCGAGCGGATACTACGCTTCTATGAAGCGGAATACGCCAATATTCATCGCGGCCTCTACGAGCTTTCGGCCCGCGCCACCGAGGAATACGAGAGCGTGCGCGAAAAGGCGCGCCGCTTCCTGAACGCGCCACAGCGCGAAGAGATCGTCTTCGTGCGCGGCACGACGGAGGCGATCAATCTGGTCGCAGGAAGCTGGGGGCGGCGGTTCCTCGCGCCCGGCGACGCGATCGTGCTGAGCGAGATCGAGCATCATTCCAACATCGTGCCCTGGCAGCTTCTCGCCGAAGAGAAGGGGCTGGAGATCCGCGTCCTGCCGGTCACCGACGAGGGCGAGATCCGCGTCTCGGACCTTGACCCCCTGCTTGCCGATGGACGGGTGCGCTTTGCCGGGCTTGCCCATGTCTCGAATGCGATCGGTACCGAACTGCCGGTCGCCGAACTGATCGCCCGCCTTCACGAGGCGGGCGCGAAGGTGCTGATCGACGGGGCGCAGGCCGTACCCCACCAGCGGGTCGATGTCCGCGCGCTCGATGCCGACTTCTACGTCTTTTCCGGCCACAAGCTGTTCGGCCCGACCGGCGTCGGCGTACTCTGGGCGCGCAGCGAACTGCTGGCGGTGATGCCGCCCTGGCAGGGTGGCGGCGACATGATCGATACGGTGAGCTTTGCGGGCTCGAGCTGGGCCGAACCACCCCATCGCTTCGAGGCGGGCACCCCGAACATCGCCGGCGTCATCGGCCTTGGAGCGGCCTTCGACTGGCTCGAAGGTCTCGATCTCGAGGCCGCCTTCGCGCATGAGCAGCGCCTGCATGGCGAGGCCGAACGCGCCCTGCGACAAGTCGAGGGACTGCGGATCATCGGCGAGGCGCGGGCGAAAGGCGCGCTCACCTCTTTCGTCATCGACGGTACCCACCCGCATGATGTCGCCACCATTCTCGACCGTGAGGGCGTCGCGGTGCGCGCCGGCCATCACTGCGCACAGCCGACGATGGAGCGCTTCGGCGTGCCGGGAACGGTGCGGGCGAGCTTCGCGATCTACAATCGGGAAGAGGATGTCGAAGCGCTGCTGCGCGGCATCGCACGCGTGAAGAAGATCTTCGGATAGGAGCAACGGACGATGACGGATCGCGGCGACGGGAATGAACGCGAACGGGCGAGCGGACGTCCGGTCTGGCACGGGCCGACAAGCGGCTTTCTCGACCGCTTCTTGCGAGCAAGCGCAAAGGAAGACGAAGAACGGCCGCAGGACCCGCCCGCCGATGATGATGTGCCCGCGGCCGAAGCCCGCCGGGAAGAGACGACGAGCGAAGATGCTCCGGCAGAACCGGACCGGCCGGCTGCACCGGACGGCGCGGACACGCCGGCGGCGCGCCTGCGCGAACGGGTGATTGAGGCGCTGCGCCACATCTACGATCCCGAGATCCCGGTGAATCTCTATGATCTCGGTCTGATCTATGCGGTGGAGGTCACCGATGAGGGCGATGTCTCGATCACCATGACACTGACCACGCCGCATTGTCCGGTTGCCGAGTCGATGCCCTATGAGGTCGAGGCGCGGGTGCTCGGCGTCGAAGGGGTGCGCGATGTTGCCGTGCATCTCGTCTGGGATCCGCCCTGGGACATGTCGATGATGTCGGACGAGGCACGCCTCGAGCTCGGCCTGATCTGAGCCCCGAAGGGAAGAGAAAGCGAGATGAGCGAAGAACGCATCTTTCACATCACCGAGGAAGCGGCGCGCCATCTGCGCGAGCTGATCGCACGCCGCGATCCGCCGCCAGCCGGTGTCCGGCTCGCCACCCGGACGGCCGGCTGTTCGGGCTACATGTACGATATCGCCTATGTGGACGAACCGGGCGCCAATGACGTCGCGGTCGAAGAGGCCGGCATCACCCTGTTCATCGACCGTGAATCGCTCCCCTATCTGAAGGGCACCGTGATGGACTGGCGCGAGGACAGGTTCGAGACCGGCTTCACCTTCGACAATCCGAATGCCGCCGGCCTGTGCGGCTGTGGCGAGAGCTTCACGGTCGAGGAAAAGGCCGATTGAGGAGAGCGGGCGGGCGTGTGCGAGCCCGACTCGCTGCTCTTTGATGGCGAATGACGCGAGGAAGAAAAGTTTCTGCAGACTCCCTTTCTTCACCTTTCCTGCCGCTTCCATCTGATTTCATATGCCGGCCCCTTTTCCGGCATCGCTTGCCGCCAGCTCCGGATCCTCTATCCGGAATTGGCAAAAGACGTATCGGTGACCGCTCATCAATGAGCGGGTCCATTGGCCGAGCGGCATGAGAGGGAGAAGTGACCTCATCCATGACGTGCCGATATTCATGGTCGTACACTTGACAAAAAAAGAACGGGGGGGGGTAATCGTATTGACGTCCGGTGGGGGTCACCGGATGATCCGGGAGAAAAGCGGGTGGGCATGTTCCATCACTCATGTGGGGATGCAAGGGGGCATTTTCCGTCAAGGGAGCCTGCAGGAAGGTGCGAAGAGAGCCCGTTCCGGCATGGTCTTTTTCCATACCTGCCAGATGGGCGCGCTCGGCCGGCCGCTCCTGCTCTTTTCTGGAACCCGGATCCTGGTTCAGACTAAAGAGAAGTGGGGGAGTCAAACCCATGACGAATGTTGTTGCCACCTGTGACCGGGCCATGCCGGTCACCATGGCCACTCCCGGTATCCGGGAGCTTACATTGGAGGAACTCAAAACGGTTGGAGGCGGTGTAAACGGGGATAAGATTGCTGAAGGTTTGGCAACGTTAGGGGTTGGCATCTTGGCAATAGTGGCTCTGCCGGAAGCAGCTTTCGTCGGTGCGGCCTATTATGCAACGGCACTGGCAGCAGCCTCTATCGGCACGGCTGCCGGGATCGAGGTCGGCGAGGGGCTTCGATAGTCTTTTTTTAGGATCAGAGGTGAGGGATAATGTACCCTCCCTCTGATTTCTCCTGGCAGGAAAGGCCATACTTGGAGTAATATCATGATGAGGCTGATATTGTGGCGAGTTCTTGCTTTAATGGTATGGAATACAGCCATATTGATGAGACTGTATGATCATGGAGACTGGAATTTACCGACTCTGTTCCTTCTTGGAGACTTTTTTGCTTGCAGTTTGGGGTCATATACCATTGTCATTACGCGGGATGCCTACAGGATCGAGGGATTGATGCTGGCAGGACTGTTCGTCATGATTATGGGAATCCCGGATCTAATGCCAAGGAACATATTTTCTGACTATGCATGGGTTGCATTAGGGATAATCACTGTATTTGGATTGTATATAATATACACCATCTTTTTTATAAAAAATAAAACCTTCCTGATAAAGAAATAATAAAGATAAATATACGTACATATGGCCAATTTCATTACAGAGATTATTTTCTTTGAGCGGG
>RFIU01000121.1 GCA_003695555.1 Alphaproteobacteria bacterium | reverse complement strand
CCTGCACCTTGACCACCTTGCCGACCGGTACCACCAGCCGGGTGTCGGTGTCGAGCAGGCGATAGAGCGTCGGCGGCTGCTTGCGGCCGAGAAATTCGGCGATCTGCATTGCCGCCTCGCGCTTCTCCTCACCGGCGGCCGGGTCGTCGAAGAGCCGTTCGGGCAGCATCAGGGCGTCGAAGGCGATGCCGCCCTGATCGGGATACTCGTAGGACCAGTACCATTGGTGACCGGTGACCTTGATCACCAGATCGGCAGGCGGCACCACGTCCTCGGCATAGAGCAGGCGGAAGCTCGGCACCGCGATGACCAGCAGAATGCCGATCGGAATGATCGTCCAGACGACTTCCAGCAGCGTATTGTGGGTGGTCTTGGAAGGCGTCGGATTGGCCCGCCGGTTGAAACGGATCAGTACGGTAAGCAGCAG
Source organism: Alphaproteobacteria bacterium (assembly GCA_003695555.1). Classification (GTDB taxonomy): domain Bacteria; phylum Pseudomonadota; class Alphaproteobacteria; order Sphingomonadales; family Rhodothalassiaceae; genus J084. Next base: position 3,350 of record RFIU01000121.1, on the reverse strand, counting down.
CAGGGCCACCAGGGTGACGACGCCGATGATGATCACCAGCAGCATGTCATAGAAGCCATCAATCTGGCTGGCGATCGGAGTTGCTGCCGCCGGCAGGCCGATCTGGCCGTTCTGCGGCACCTCGGCCGTGCCCGCCTGCGCCCAGGCGCCCGTCACGCCGGTCGTCGCAAAGGCGATCAGAAGAGTCGCCAGCTTCCATATTGCGTTCTTCATTGCTGCACCCGCCTCCGTCCGTTCCACGTTTCCTCGTCCAGACCCGACCCGTTCGCGCATCCGGTGCCGACCTTCCAGCTCGCGGGGCCCTTCTGCTCGCAGGGCAAGGGCGTCAAAAGCACCGCCTGGTCCGGCGCGCCTTTCCAGTTCTTTTCCTCAAGGTGGCGCCGGGCGTCATCGTGCCGTCTGTCCTGTCCGGATTTCTTAGACCATGAAACAAAACGTCCGCAATGGCCAATTCGCCACATGCCCTTTCTTTCCTTCGCGTCCGCGCCTATCTCTCGAAAGGGCATCCGGGTCCCGCCGTCACCCCGGCGGAGACGATGCATATCACAGGTTAAGGCAGGGAAATCTTTTCGCATGACGGACATCGACGAAAGGCTCTACGGTGAGGGCGATCTGACGCGCGAGCGCGCACAGGCGATGCTGCCTAAACTTCTCGACGGGCTCGAGGACGGCGAACTGTTTCTCGAATATGCGGCAAGCGAAGCGGTGGTTCTCGATGACGGACGGATCAAGACATCCTCCTGGTCGGTGGGGCGCGGCTTCGGGCTGCGCGGCGTCATCGGCGAGGTGACTGGCTTTGCCCATTCGCCCGAGGTTACCCGCGCCGCTCTCGAACGTGCCGGCGAGACGGTGCGGGCGGTCCGTTCGGGCCGTTCAGCGGTAATGGCGCCTCCTCCACCAGGCACCAACCGGCATCTCTATGGCGAGGAAAATCCCCTCGCCCAGCCAGGCATCGCCGAGAAGATCGCGATTCTCTCGAATATCGACGCCTTCCTGCGCGGCCGCGATCCCCGGGTCCGTCAGGTCAGCGCCAGTCTTTCGGGAAGCTGGCGCATCGTCGAGGTGCTGCGCGCCGACGGATTTGCAGCCCGCGACATCCGTCCGCTGGTCCGTCTATCGATCTCGGTCGTGCTGGAACAGGACGGCCGGCGCGAACGCGGCTCGTCCGGCGCCGGCGGGCGCTTTCTCTTCGAACGACTGATCAACGAGCAGGACTGGCGGGCGCTTGCCGAAGAGGCGCTGCGCCAGGCTGACGTCAATCTTGCGGCGGTCGAGGCGCCGGCCGGCGCGATGCCGGTGGTGCTCGGTCCCGGCTGGCCGGGCGTGCTGCTGCATGAGGCGGTGGGACATGGTCTTGAGGGCGATTTCAACCGCAAGAACCTTTCCGCCTTCTCGGGGCGCATCGGCGAGCGGGTCGCCGCTCCCGGCGTGACGGTGATCGATGACGGGACGCTGCCCGAACGGCGCGGCTCGCTGACCATCGATGACGAGGGCACCCCGACGAGCGAGACGGTGCTGATCGAGGACGGCATCCTCAAGGGCTATCTGTTCGATCGCATGAACGCGCGCCTGATGGGCATGGAGCCGACGGGCAACGGACGGCGCGAATCCCATGCCCATCAGCCGATGCCGCGCATGACCAACACCTTCATGCGAGCCGGATCGCAGACCATGGAGGAAATGATCGCGGCGGTCGATGACGGCATTCTGGCGGTCGATTTCGGCGGCGGACAGGTGGACATCACCTCCGGCAAGTTCGTCTTTACCTGCACCGAGGCCTATCGTATCCGCCAAGGCAGGATCGCCGAACCGGTCCGCGGCGCGACGCTGATCGGCAGCGGGCCGGAAGTGTTGCAGAAGGTGAAGATGATCGGCAATGACCTGAAGCTCGACCCCGGCATCGGCACCTGCGGCAAGGGCGGACAGAGCGTGCCAGTGGGCGTCGGCCAGCCGTCAATGCTGGTCGATTCCATCGTCGTCGGCGGTACCGCCTGACCCGATGACGATCGCCGATCCGCCCGGGGAACGAATGACTTCGCTGCGGCGTTGTTGATGGTCGGGGCGCCGTCATGTCTGTCGGGCAGGCCGGGCGGGCGCGCAGTCAAGGAGGAAACGATGGGTGAAGATCGGAATCTGTTCGTCGTCGGCGTCGATGGCAGCGAAAACAGTCGTCGGGCCGTCGAATATGCCGCCGGACTGGCGAAGCGTGCCGGTGCCAGCCTCTTGCTCGTGCATGTCGTGAGCTGGTCAGCCTATACTCCGCTTTCGGTCGAGGAAGCCCTCCACCGCCCGGTCGAGAAGAAGGAGGAAGAGCGGATCGGCCGCGAGAAAGTGCTCGACCCCTTGAAGCGGGTCGCCGAGGAGGCGGGCGCGGGAGATGTCGAGGTCGAGACCTTCCTGACCTGGGGACATCCGGCAGCCGAAATCGTGCAGATCGCCAAGGACCGCGAGGCGGAGATGATCATCGTCGCGCGGCGCGGCCACTCGGTCCTGCTGGACATCGTTCTCGGCTCGGTCGCCAATGCGGTGGCCCACATGGCCGACCGGCCGGTGATGCTGGTGCCCTGAGGCAGGGGTCTCCGAAGGCCCGAAAGGACCGCAGGAGCGGTGAGCGGGCAAGCCGGTCCGGCCGCGACCGGCGGACGTTCAGCCCCCCTCCCTCGCCTCTTGGCGCGCGGGGGAACTTCCGCTAGGAAAGCAAGATATTTCAGGCATGAAACATCCATCGAGGGAGTGAATGGCATGGCAGTCGTGGATTTCGAGCAGCGCGGGGATATCGCCGTCCTGTGGGTCGATCATCCGCCGGTCAACGCCCTCTCGCAGGCGGTGCGCGAGGGGCTGGTGGAAGGCATCGCCCGCGCCGAGGCCGACGAGGCGACGAAGGCGGTGGTGATCGCGGCACGTGGGCGCACCTTCATGGCCGGTGCCGATATCCGCGAATTCGGCAAGCCGCCGCAGCCGCCCTTCCTTCCCGACGTCGTCGAACGAATCGAGGCGTCACCGAAGCCGGTGGTCGCCGCCATCCACGGCACCGCCCTCGGTGGCGGTCTCGAGATCGCGATGGGCTGCCATTATCGTGTTGCGCGCCGCGACGCCCGTCTCGGGCTGCCGGAGGTGACGCTCGGCCTGATTCCCGGCGCCGAAGGTACCCAGCGCCTGCCGCGCCTGGTCGGGGTGCCAGCAGCGTTGGAGATGATCGTCACCGGTCAGCCCGTTGCGGCGCCGAAGGCGCTCGAAATGGGGCTCGTCGATCGCCTGGGCGACGAGGACCATGTGGCCGATGCCGTCACATTCGCGCAAGAGCTCATCGCCGAGGGCCGGGGGGTGCGCCGCACCCGCGAGCTGCCGGT
>RFIU01000120.1 GCA_003695555.1 Alphaproteobacteria bacterium | reverse complement strand
GATGAGCCGTTCGGGCTGACCCGCCGGATCGGCAGCGCCTTCGCGCCGGGTTTGAGATCCAGCACGCCACCCGGCGGAAGGGGCAGCAGATAGACCTGATAGCCTTCCCGATAGGCGAGATGCCGCCCGTCAGGCGCTATCGCGAAATCGACGCCGTACTGGCTTCGCGCATGCACGCGCACCGCCTCGCCGTTGAGGTCCGAGGAAACGAACTCGTGCTTCTTCCCATCTCTCACGAAATAGAGCCGCTCACCCGATGCCGCGAACTGCGGATGGCGGCCTCGATCGGTGATCCGGCGCATGCGTTTCGTCTTGACATCGATGGCATGGATGCCGGGATCGAGCGACCATAGCGGCGAGGTGAGCCAGCCGCCGGTACGGCGCTCGACCACCACGGTGCGGCCGTCGGGTGAGAAGACGGGGTTCCAGTAATGCCCCGGCTCGGGCGAAATCACGCGCGCCTTGCCGCCCTTCGATGGGACGATACGCACGGAGCCGAGCTCCGCATCCGACCAGCGCACGAAAACGACCGAACGTCCATCGCGCGAAAAGGCTGGGAACAGCTCGCGTGCCCCCGTCTCGTCACGGGTCAGCCGGTGTGGCCTGCCGTCAGGCAGTCTCTTCACCCACAGCTTGCCGAGCGACTCGAAGACGGCACGGCGCCCGTCCGGTGAAACGACCGGGAAACGCACCATCTTCGTGCGGAAGCGGTCGGGAGCGACCTGATGCTGAAATCGCACGGCCTCTACGACCGTGCGGCTGTCCTTTACGTGAAAGGGGATGTCGGTCAGCTTGCCGTCCGCCGGCGAAAGACGGTGGATCTTGCCGCCGCCCCAGAAGATGATCGCAGACGAATCCGGCGTCCAGGCGAAGTTCGGATACATGCCCTGGACTCCCCAGGTTTCCTGCATGTCGTCGTCAAGCGGCTGATGGACGGGGCGTTCCTCACCACTTGTCAGATCCTTGATCCAGAGTGCCGAGACCGAACGGATCCGCCGAACGAAGGCAAGGTACCGGCCGTCGGGCGAAGGCGTAGGGCGAACCGCGCCGCCGGGTCCGGTGACGAAGTCGACGATCTTGCCCGTCGCCAGCTCCAGACGTTTGATATGAAAGATGTCCTTGTTGGAATCGACCGCATACTGAAAGCGGTCGCCCGGTGTTGATGCCTGCGTGTAGTAGAGAAAGCGACCGTCAGGCGAAAAGGCGGGTTCGCCGAGCTCCTTCTGATAATGCTCGTTCGGGCGCTTGACCAGCTGCACCCCCGCCCCGCCCGCTGCCACGTCATAGAGCCAGAGCTCGCCGGTGCCGAGCGAACGCCGGGTCGTGAAATGCTTGCGGGCAACGATGAAACGACCGTCCGGGCTCCAGACCGGATTGCCGAGCAGGCGGAAGTCTTCATCGGTCACCTGGCGGGCATTGCCGCCGTCGGCGTCCATTACCCAGACGTTCTCGCCGCCTCCGGCATCCGAGATGAAGGCGATGTGCCGGCCGTCGGGCGAGAAGCGCGGCTGGAAGTCCCAGGCGAGGCCATGGGTCAACGCCTTCGCCTCGCCGCCTGCGATCGGCATTGCATAGATGTCGCCAAGGAGGTCGAAGACGATGGTCCGCCCGTCCGGCGAAATGTCGAGGCTGATCCAGGTGCCGCGTGTCGTATCGATCCGGACTTGTGCCTTGGGACCCGGCGGATCCTTGACGTCCCAGGCCGCGCTCGCCTTTTCCTCGGTCGCTGCCGCCTGGGCGGCGAACAGGACCGGAACGACAAGACCCGCGAAGATCGTCAGGACGAATGAAGTGACGCGGTTGCAGCGGCGCATGGCGCACCCTCCCCGTTGTTTGGCAGGAATGAGACCGGCCCCGCCCGTTCTGTGCAGCTCGTCGGACGGCTGACCGCCGAACAGTTGCGGGCAGGCGGTGGCGATCTCCAGCTTGGCCCAGCAATGAGCCGCGGGCAAGGGGCATCGTGGACGGCACCCCTGCACCATGGTTCAGCCCGTTCGGCTCGCAGAGGCCGAGGGCAAACAAGCTGTCCGCCTATTCCTCCACGATCAGCTCGCGATAGGCATGCCAGGTGGCCAGCCCCAGCAAGGGGAAGGTGATGATCAGACCGACGAACAGAGTCGCGATACCGAAGGCGGTAATCAGGAGAATCAGCCAGGCCCAGACGAACATCGGGCCGGGATTTTCCTTCACCGCCCGGATCGACAGGGCCATGGCGGTGACCGCATCGATCTCGCGATCGAACATCAGCGGCAGGGACACGGCGGACATTGCAAAGGTGATAGCCGCCAGCAGACCACCGATCAGCGTCCCGACGCTGAGCAGCACGAGGCCGTCGAAGGTGAAGAAGAGATCGTGAATGAACTGATCGAGCGGAGGAAAACCGCGATCAGCGCCGAAAAAGACCGCGAACAGGAAGAGTGCGATTCGCACCCAGACGAAATGGGCAATCAGCAGCAGAACGCCGAGAAAAGCGACCTGCGAAGGCGAGGCGATGTGCGGCCTGAGGGCATCGCGCAGGCTGACCGTCTCGCCGCGCTCCAGGCGCCGTGCGACCTCATAGAGGCCGATGGCCAGAAACGGACCGAGCAGAAAGAAACCGCCGCTCATTGGCAGGACCAGCGCCAGCGCGTCATAGGAAAAGAGCAACAAGACGAGCAGCAGCGAAAGTGCCGCGAAGATCAGACCATAGGCGAGCGCCGGTTTCTGTGCCTGCCACAGCTGGCTCCAAGCGGTTCCCAGCCAGCGCCAGGGCGATTCCATGGAAATCCGGCGCACCGCAAGGCGCGGCGGAGCGCCTGCGACATTGCCGTCTTCGACTGCCTGAGCCATATCCTCCTCCCTCGTCTCGGTGATCCGTCGACTGCCTTGACATACGGATACCCAGGCGCGACGGATACAGGAAAGCGCATCACGGTTTCCCCAAACCGATCCGCATTGTGCCCCGGAATGCCCCTGGCAGGCAAGCGGGACCGACGGCCTCCGATCCCCGATCCCCGACCAATGATCACCGACTACTGATCACCGATCACTGCTCACGGACTTCCGCCCAGCCGCCGCGCTCCTGCTGCTGCCAGTAGCTGCGGACCGGGGCGAGATCGGCTGCCGCACGCCAGGCGGCGCGGGCGGCCTCCAGCATGCCGGGGCGGTTGGCGTCGAAAAGATAGGCACCGCGGCGGAAATGGCCGGCGGTTTCGGGATCGGGAAGGGCTGCCGCCTCGACCAGCACCAGCACTTGCGCGCCGTTTTCCGGAATCCGGTCGTCCCAGCCGATCAGCACCGGCTGGTCGGCCTCGCGCCCCTCGCCGACCCGACCGTGCGGCAGGAACGAGGCGGGATCGTATGACCACAGCAGGCAATCGATCGTCTCGGCGGACGACGCATCGGGGCATTTGAGATAGACCTTCAGCCCGGCCTTCCCGGTCACCTGCTCCAGAAACCTGGGAAGCGCATGTTCCAGAGGATGGCGAGTGAGATGATAGAAACGAAAATCCTCCATCGCCTCCCTCATTGACCGGCCGGGCTGGCGGCTCGCAACCCCGCCGCCAGGCGAGGTCACAAGAGCGTCACGTCAGGCCTTTTCGTAGTCGCGCACAAAGCGATCGAGCAGACGCACACCCCAGCCGG
>RFIU01000119.1 GCA_003695555.1 Alphaproteobacteria bacterium | reverse complement strand
TCTTCGTTATCATCGGTCTTGGTGCGCTGGTCGGTTTTCTTTCCGGCATGTTCGGGGTCGGTGGCGGCTTTCTGATGACGCCGCTGCTGATCTTTCTCGGCGTGCCGCCACCGGTGGCGGTGGCGACCGGCGCCAATCTGATCACCGCCTCGTCCGTTTCCGGTGCGCTAGCCCATTTCCAGCGCGGCGGGGTGGATCTGAAGATGGGCTGGATCCTGATCCTCGGTGGTGCGATCGGCTCGTTCTTCGGCGCCGAGGTCTTCTCCTTCCTGAAACGCCTCGGTCAGCTCGATCTTGCCGTCTCGCTGATCTATGTCGTTTTCCTCGGCGGCATCGGTTCGCTGATGCTGATCGAATCGCTGGGGGCGTTGCGCCGTCGTCGGGCAGGCGCACCGCCACCGCGCCGGCGCCGCCGGCATGTCGGATGGCGCTATGCGCTGCCGCTCAAGATGCGGTTCCGCAAGTCGCGGCTCTACATCTCGGCACTGCTGCCGATGGGCGTCGGTGTGCTGGTCGGTTTTCTCGCTGCGATCATGGGGGTCGGCGGCGGATTCATCATGATTCCGGCGATGATCTATTTGATCGGCATGCCGACCAATGTCGTCGTCGGCACCTCGCTGTTCCAGATTATCTTCGTTACCGCCATTACCACCGTCCTGCATGCCGTGCATACCCAGAGCGTCGATATTCTGCTCTCGCTCGTGCTGCTGGTCGGCGCCGTCGTCGGCGCTCAATGGGGAGCGCGTTTCGCCACCCGCCTGCAGGGGGCGGAGCTGCGTGCCCTGCTGGCGCTGCTGGTGATCGCCGTCGGCATCAAGATGGCCTGGGGGCTGACGATCAGCCCGGGGCCTTTGTGGCGCATCGATTGGGTGCTGCCATGAGCCCGAAGCGGTTCCTGCTGCTGTTGCTCTTCTCGCCGTGTCTGCTGACGCCGGCGATCGGCACGGCGGCGGCCGGAGAGGGAATAGAGACGCGGCCCGCGCCGGCACACCTGGCGCGGATCGTGCCCGACGTTTCGCACGATCTCGTCGAGCTGCGCTATGACTTCACCGGTACCGAGCTGCTGATCTTCGGGGCGATGAGCCCGCCGGCATCGGCGGATGTCCCGATCGACCTGGTAATCGCGGTCGAAGGACCGCGCCGCTCGGCGTTGCTGCGTCGCAAGCAGCGCATCGCGGGCATCTGGGTCAATCGGCTGATCGCAAGGATCGACAAGGCGCCCGGCTTCTATGCCTTGCGTGCCACCCGTCCGCTCGCCGAGATCGCGCCAGAGAGCGTCTGGCGCAAGCTTGCGATCGGCATCGGTCATCTGCCGATGCGTGCCAGCCTTGCCGATGGCCGGGTGGTCCGGCTTGCCCCCGAGGCACGCGCCGGCTTCTTCGCGGCCCTTGCGATGAACGGCCTTTATCGCACGAGGACCGGCCCCTCGGCGCTGACCATCAAGGACGGCGCGCTGTTTCGCACCCATCTTGCCCTGCCGTCGAAACTGCCGGAGGGCGACTATCGCGCGCGGGTTCTGCTGTTCGAAGCCGGAAAGGTGATGGCCGAACGGACTCTCGCCCTCAAGGTGCGCAAGGCCGGTTTCGAACGGGCGATCTTCCGCTTTGCGCATCGCCTGCCGCTGGCCTATGGGATCGTTGCGGTGGCATTCGCCCTGCTTGCGGGTTGGGGGGCGGGCCGGATCTTCCGGCGGCGCTGACAGTCATCGGCCGAGGCGGTCATCGGCCGAGACGGTCATCCATGAAGGTGTCCCGTTTACTCGACGATGGTAAGCCTCGGGGCTATCGCGCCGCGTGCAATCTCGAAGGCAAGCCGGCCGCCGGAATCCTCGGCATGGATCAGACGATGGCCGGCCTGGGCGCAATAGCTGGGCACGTCATCCACCAGTGCGGGATCGTCGCCGACCAGGCGAACCCTCTCCCCCGGAGGCAGCCGTTTAAGGAGGCGGCGCAGCTTCAGGATAGGTGCCGGACGTCTCAGCCCGCTGACATCGAGATCGTGCATCGACCGGTTTCCGGAATATTGCTTGGTGCTTTGCGCGTGCATCATGTTTCTTGTCTCGCAAGGTGGTCGAGAAGCTGCTCTCGCCCGATTGCAGCGAGAGCTTCCTGCAAGCTTTGCGAAGACTAGCGGGCAATTCTCAACAGCCCCTTAAAGGACGCCTAGAATTGGCCGCAATCGATCGTGCAGGGCAAGGCAAGAGCAGGGGGCATGAGGTTCAGCCCGCGGCGAGGCCGAGTCTTGCGAACAGGGCGGCATCGCGATCCGCGGCCGGATTGGGCGTGGTCAGCAGTTTCTCGCCGACGAAGATCGAATTCGCGCCGGCCAGCAGGCACAGTGCCTGAAGTTCCTCCGACATCGTCTCACGGCCGGCCGACAGGCGTACCATCGATGCCGGCATCATGATCCGCGCGGCGGCGATGACGCGTACGAATGCGATGCCGTCGATCGGCTCGGCATCTTCGAGCGGCGTGCCGGGCACCCGGACCAGGGCATTGATCGGCACCGATTCGGGATGCGGATCAAGAGAGGCGAGCAGCGCCAGCATGCCGGCGCGGTC
>RFIU01000118.1 GCA_003695555.1 Alphaproteobacteria bacterium | reverse complement strand
GTTCAGGCGATGACCGTGGTCACCGCCGACGGCCGGATCCGCCGGCTCGGCGGCCGGGCGCGCAAGTCGTCGGCGGGCTATGATCTCGTCCATCTGATGATCGGTTCGGAAGGAACGCTCGGCATCATCACCGACCTGACATTGCGGCTCTATGGCATCCCGGAGGCTATCGCCGCCGGCGTCGTCGCCTTTTCCGACATGGACCGCATGGTGGAGGCGGTGACCCTCGCCGTCCAGTCGGAAGTGCCCTTGGCACGCATCGAGCTGGTGGACGAGCTTGCGATGACCGCGATCAATCATTTCGGCGGCTTGGAGCGGCCGGCAAAGCCCCATCTCTTCCTCGAATTCCACGGTTTTGCGGAAACCATTTCCCATGACATCCGCCGCTTCGAGGAGATCGCGCGAGAATTCGGCGGCGAGGCCTTCGAAGCCGAAACCACCACCGAGGGGCGCAACCGTCTCTGGCATGCGCGTCATCAATTGCTGCACGCCGCCCGGCAGCTCAATCCGGGCCGAATCGGCCTGATCACCGACGTCTGCGTGCCGATCTCGAAGCTCGCCGAGAGCATTCGCGCCACCCGGGCCGATCTCGCCGAATCCGGCATCGTCTCGGCGGTCGTCGGCCATGTCGGCGACGGCAATTATCACACTACGCTGTGGATCGAGCCGGGCGACGAGGAAGGTTTGCGACGCGCGCGCGGCGTCATCGAACGGATGGCCGAGCGCGCGATCGCCGCCGGCGGCACGATCACCGGCGAGCACGGCATCGGGCTCGGCAAGATGGCCCTGCTGGCGCGCGAACACCCCGATGCCCTGCCGCTGATGCGGGCGGTGAAACGCGCCCTCGACCCGCACGGCATCCTCAACCCCGGTAAGGTGTTGCCGCAAGGGTGAGGGGAAGGCGGCTGAACGCACATCCTCCAACGATTTTGCAACCTATCGATCGGTGCGCCCAGGACGCTGCGGCGAAAGAGGGTTTTCGGAACATTTCCAAAGCCACCATATCGCGATCACAAAAAAGTGAACACACTCCCTCTTGACGCGAGCGCGAGGGGGGTAACGTCGTCTCACCATGCGTTCCAAGAAGATTCTCGCCGAGAGGGGCTCGGGAGAAAGGGGCTCCGGCGAATCAAATGGCAAGGACCATTCGGGTGCCGGGATGGGTTCTCGGCGTCGGAAATGGCGAAAGGAGGATGGATCATGACGAAGGGCGACAATGTGAATCGCGCAGTGCAACCCTTTCTGTTTTCGAAGCGGGAGAATTTCGAAACCTTGCGGACTGACGCCGATGCTCATGTCCGGGCGCTTGAGGAGCACGAAATCGATCAGGCCTCGGGGGCATCCACGCCATGGAACCCGAATTCGACAACATGCGCCATTACTAGCTGCAATCTGTTGCCGCATCTTCAGCTCTGCCTCGCTGACGACACGGTGAGCGATGCCCATTAATCAGGCGGGGCAAACAATGCGTGGCATCATATCTTCGTTATAAGGAAGATATGGCGCCACATGGGGGGCAGAAGGCACCGAAACTCCGTCAGTTTTCCAAGCTCAATGGGGGCGATGGGCATTCATGGGCATGAAGAATCTCGTCATTTTCGGGAGGATAGATGACGCGCACCTGAGATTCATTTCGCGCGAATTGCCCGAGGACAGGGTGAAATGCCTGTTCTATGATCCCCTGCGTCTGATCCGCGCCGATATCGAACTGCCGACGGAACCCGGCAACTTGCCGCTTCTCTGCCTGGAGCACCCTGCCGATGAGGGTGAAGTGACGGATGTATCCGTTCAGGAAGTGCGCACCCCGGATGAAATCGACATGATCTGGTTGAGAAACAAGAAGATCATGCAGATCATCAACAACGAGACCGATCAACGGCTGTATTTTTCCGCAAGGGAACATCAAAGGCTCATCCATTCGCTTGTCCGGGCATATGAGTGCCGACACTTCAACACGATCGATGCGACGATCCGCCAGTCGGACAAGGTGGTGCAATTGCAGATGGCCCGCGCCGTCGGCTTTCGTGTGCCGAAGACGCTCGTTTCCTCCAACAAATCCTCGATCGCCAAATTCGTTGGCGAACATGAGAATGTCATCGTCAAGCCGCTGGCAACGAATTTCGTTCCGCCGCCGCTTGATGGATCCGGGGAAATGGTGACGCTGCTCACCAATATGGTAACGTCAGAAGATCTCGACCGGCACGACGCCGACAGTTTCGCTGCCGCCCCGGCCATCTATCAGAGGATGATCGAAAAGGCGTATGAGGTTCGGCTTGTCGCCTTCGGTGACGAGTGTGTCGCATACAGGATCGATTCTCAGGCGAGCGAAAAGGGGCGCCTTGACTGGCGGCGGGCCCAGTTCGAGAAAATCTATCATGCGATGGAAGCGACGGACGAAATGCGTTATCTCGCGGCCGCATATCTGAAGCGGGCGGCGCTGGCGTATGGCGTCTTCGATCTTGTCGTTGATCGCGGTGGCATGCTCTGGTTTCTCGAGTGCAACAGCGACGGGCAGTGGGCCTGGCTGGAGCTCGAGGGGGATCGCCCTGTCGCGCGGATGTTTGCTCGTCGGATTCTGGAACTTCTGGAAGGCGCAGAGATGCCCGCCGCCACATGCATGACATGATCGGCTGCAGGATGGAGCGTCGAGGTCATCGATAGAGCCTCTCGGCAGATGGCGAAAAGAGCTGGGGATGAAACGGGAGGCCGGTGATATCCGGTATCGCATGCATGAGGTTGCTGGTTCGAAAGGGGGGATGAACATGCTTTATGGTCAGAATGCTTCTGTTGAAGCTTCAGAAGGCCCGGTCATGAATAGACACGGGAAAGGGCTCTGCTTTCTGTTTCTGCTTCTTGCGCTGCTTCCGACATGGCCGACCACCGCCCGGGCGGCAGGAACGACTTCTCAGGAAACCCTCTCCATTTCCGTTTCCTATACGCCGAAAGAGAAGTTGTTCGAATGGCTCGACAGGGCGGCGCAGGTTATCGACGCGAAGACCCGGAGGCGGGGTTCGGGACACCGTTACGGCCGGGCCGTTCGGCCGAGCCCGTTCGGGGTCAATGGGACGGCCGCTTCCTGCGGGGGGACGTCTCCTCGCAAGGGGCTGGAGGAAGCCGCACGCATCTATCGGCGGAAACTGGATCGGGCGGGTTGGACGGATGCGCGGCGACGGCACAGGCTGCGGCAGGCAATGGACGCGTTGCACTTGGAGGCACCGAAGAAATTCCCCCATTACGCGGGTATTTTCATGTCCCATCCCCTCTCCTTCGATCACCCGGCAGCCAATGTCGATGAAGAGCTGTTTCTGCGGGCGGCGGTCGATCAGCTTCTCCAGGAGGAAGGATTGATCGCCCTCGAAGCCTATTCGCGCTCCCACGGTGATGTCGATCTGCTCAGGTCGATGTTGCTGCTCTCGGCGCGCTGCGCGAATACCATCGAAAATGGTGCGCGCATGGTCGCGTTGTTCGATGCGGGTTACGAGCCGTGGCATGCCAGCGAGATCGGCCCTCTCGGAGGGACCGTGACTCTGTTCCTCAAGCACTTGAGCCACCGCGCATGGGTGAAGCGCATTCACCGCGAGATCGTCTCGGCGTTCGAACGGGGGCTTGTTTCTCCCCTGACATATGCGACCTCCGAAGATTACTTGTACATGCGTGCCGGCCACTTTCACCAGCTCTATGGCACCTATGGTTATTGCCGCAAAGGTGTCTTCGAACCGGTTCCCAAGATCGCGGATCCGAAGAAGGCGGAAGAATTCTGGAAATCCCATGATTACCCGAGTCCCGCCGAATCCTGTGCGAAAGCATGGGCGCGCAAGCACAATGGCAAGGAAGAGTGAGCGGATTTCAGGTTGCCTGCCCATGTTGTTCGCCGAATATGAATGGCGGATCGCCGAGTATCATGACATGACGCGAAACGTCTTTTCCGGCGACGCCATGAGGTCACCCGACGCAGCACCGGCATCCTCAACCCCGGGAAAGGTGCTGCCGCAAGGGTGAGGGGAGAGGAAGCGGGCACAAAGAGGCGGGTGATGAACCGGGCGGCGACTGCGCCGGCGCGCGCCCCGGCATGCGCCTGATGGACTCGGCCTTTCGCCCATCAGGCCGACGCCCAGCATGCCGAGCGCGGAAAAGAGCCGTGCGGATCGGCTGACCCGCACGGCCCGGCCATTCGACAGACGGCCCGTCCTCTCCGTCTCTTCCCCTGGATCCCGTGGCAACCGGCCATCGCCGTGGCAGCGTTGCCGACCGCGGCGCCGGTGTATGCCGGAACCTATTCCGCGGCCGCCGCGACCGCCTCGGGCGCGGGATAGAAGGTGAGCCCCTCTTCGGCGCGCCGGCGGATTTCGTCCGGCAGGCGGAAACGGTCGCCGAACCGCTCGGCCAGCGCATCAGCCTCATCGATGAAGCGGGCAAGGCCGAGATCATCGACCCAGGTGAAGGGCCCGCCGGTCCATGGCGCGAAGCCCCAGCCGAAGATCGCGCCGATGTCGCCGTCTTCCGGCGTCTCCAGCACGCCTTCGGCAAAGCAGCGCAGCGCCTCGACGATCTGACGGTCTAGCAAGCGCTTCTTCACCTCTTCGACCTCGGGCTGCACGTCGGCGCGCGGAAAGTGTTCGGCGATGTCGCGCCAGAGACGCTTCGGGCCGTCTGCCGGATATTCATAGAAGCCCTTGCCGTTCTTGCGGCCGAAGCGCTCGAGCTTCTCGACCATGGTGATGATGACGTCATCGGCCGGCGTCGGCCGATAGGCGTCGCCGAGGTCCTTGCGGGTCTGCATCAGCACCTTATAGGAAAGGTCAATGCCAACCTCGTCGCCGACCGCCAGCGGCCCGACCGGCATGCCGATCAGCCGTCCGGCATTCTCGATCAGCGCCGGGTTCACGCCCTCGGCGATCATGATGTAGCCTTCCGCGACATAGGTGCCGAAGCTGCGCGAGGTGTAGAAACCGCGGCTGTCATTGACGACGATCGGTGTCTTGCGGATCTGGCGCACATAGTCGAGCGCCTTGGCAATGGCGATAGGACCCGTCTTCTTGCCGACGATGATTTCGACCAGCGGCATCTTCTCGACCGGCGAGAAGAAGTGGATGCCGATGAAGTTTTCCGGCTTCGACCAGTTCTCGGCCAGCGAGGTGATCGGCAGGGTCGAGGTGTTCGAGCCGAAGATGATGTCGGGGCCGGTGACGGCCTCGGTCTTCTTCGTCGTCTCGGCCTTCACCTCGCGATCCTCGAAGACCGCCTCGATGACCAGATCGACCCCCTTCAGATCGGCATGATCAACAGTCGGATGGATGCGATCGAGCAGGGCGTCGGCCTCTTCACGGCTCATCTTGCCGCGCTGGACCGCCTTTTCGACGAGCTTCTTCGAATAGTCCTTGCCGCGTTCGGCCGCCTCGATCGTGCGGTCGAGCAGCACCACCTCGATCCCGGCCTTCGCCGAGACAT
>RFIU01000009.1 GCA_003695555.1 Alphaproteobacteria bacterium | reverse complement strand
GGCGGTGTCGCTCTCGTCATCATCGTCATTTTCGCGCTTTCGGCGCTGGCAAGCGTCGTGATCCATTACGGCTTCCGGCTGGAGCGCAGCGACGACGGCGTCTGGCGGACGAGCGCCGGTCTCATCGAGCGGCGCGAGAACCGAATGCCGGATCACAAGATTCAGGCGCTCATCATTCGTCAGACCGCGATCGGACGCCTGCTCGGGGTATGGGAGGTGGTCTTTCATCATGCCGGGGGTGCCCGTTCGGGTGCAGAGCGGGCACAGGGGCGGGCCCGGGTGCGTCGCTTTCTGGTGCCGGGTCTGGATGAGGACGAGGTGGCGCGTCTGGTCGATGAGGTATTCGGTGCCGGCAGCTGGGATTCTCTCGAATGGCGGGGAGTGGACCGCTTTTACATCCGACACCATCTGCGCTACGCGGTTCTTCTGCCGCTTCTGGTCCTGGCGACGGGACTGGCGCTCACCGGCCTGCTGGCCGGGCCGCTGCCGGTGGAGCGATTGCCGTGGATCGCGAGCGGGGCGGCCGGCTGGGCCCTGCTGGCGGGCTGGATCATCCGCGCCCGCTGGCGTCGGGCGGGACGGGCGAGGTCGCGCGATCTGTTCGGCGTGTCGGAGGGCACCATCGGGCAGCGTCTGGTGCTCTTCCGCCCCTTCAAGACCCAGTGGGTACGGCTGACCGCAAGCCCCGGGCAGCGTCGCCATGGCCTGCAAAGTCTGATCATCGCGCTGGCCGGGCGCCGACCGGTGGTCCCCTATCTGCCGCGCACGGTTGCGCAGTCCCTTCGAGACGCACTCACGGGAGCCGCCGCCTGCGATCCGCGTCCCTGGTTCTGAGCGGACATCTGCCATGATCCTTGTGCGCGGGGCTCGACGCCTGCGTCTCTAGGGCCTATATCCGGGCAGTGAAGAGGAGGAAGACACCTGCCGGATGCAGGCGGCTCGTTGATGCCGCCGGAAGGGACGAAAACCATGCGCGACGGTGAACTTCCCGCACAGGACGGAACCCGGGAATGGCGTGAGCGCGCGCGCGAGTTCCCGATCAATGAGGCGCGCCGCATCGTCATGCGCCTGTCGGGTCCGCGCCCGCTGATCTACTGGACGGATTTCCTGCTTTCGGCGCTGATCGGCTGGGGTGCCTTCGCCTATGCGGTAACCCACGCCTGGCGCTGGCCGGACTATCCGCTCGCCGTTCTCGTTGCCGGCTTCGCGCTCTATCGCGCGGTAATCTTCATCCATGAACTGGCCCATATCAAGCAGACGCGCATGCGCGCCTTTCGCTGGGCCTGGAACCTGCTTGCCGGGATGCCGATGCTGGTTCCCTCATTCACCTATACGCGGGTGCATTCCGATCATCACCGTCCCCGCATCTATGGCACGGCGATTGACGGCGAATACCGTCCCTTCGGCGCCGAACCGGTCTGGAAGATCGTTCTTTATCCGCTGGAGTCGGTTTTCCTGCCGGCACTCTTCATTCTGCGTTTCGTGGTGCTCGCCCCGCTCGGCTGGCTGATTCCGCCCTTGGGGCGGCTGGTCTGGGCGCGCTTCTCGTCGCTGACCATCGATCTTTCCTATCGCCGACCACCGCCGGGCAAGGGGGATGACCCCCACTGGCGGATCGAGGAGGCGATGGCCTTCCTGTTCGGCACCGGTGTGGTACTGGCGATGGCGACGGGCCGGCTGCCCTGGTCGTTCGGGGTGACCTGGTATCTGGTCGCCATGCTGATCTTCTTCGTCAATTCGCTGCGCACGCTCGCCGCCCATGCCTATCGCAATCCCGAAGACGGTGCGCCGATGAACCGGGCGGAAGAGTTTCTCGACTCGGTGGACATTCCCGGGCGTACGCCGCTCGGCGCGCTCTGGGCGCCAGTGGGGCTGCGCTTCCACGCGACCCACCACCTCTTCCCTTCGCTGCCCTATCACGAACTGCCGAAGGCGCACCGCCTGCTGAAGGCGGAGCTTGCCGACAACCGCCTCTATCTCGCCGCCAGCCGACGCGGCCTGTTCGACGCGCTGCGCCGGCTATGGCGGGATGCGCGTGCGGCTCGCGGGAGGTCTCACGCAGGTTATCGCGAAGCTCAGAAGCGGTAGAGCACGCCGCCACGGAAACTCGTCGCCGAGGGCCGCAGGCGCAATTCGGGTGTCACGCGCTTGGAGACGTATTCGTCGTGCATCACCTCGAAACGCAGGGCAAAGCCCAGCAGCACGCGCACTTCCAGTCCGGCGGCGAGGCGACCGCCGCTGAAGCCGGTGTCCTCGACCGCAATCCGCGTCCAGCCTGCGCGAAGATAGCCGGCGACATGCCGGTTATAGGCATACTGTGCCCGCAGGCCGATCGAGCCGGTGCCGTTGAACAGCCCCGACAGGAAGGATTCCTGGGGGATCAGCCCCTGTGGATCGAGGTCCCTCGAAAACGACCCTTCCGCGTCGATGCCGATCATCCAACGGTCGTTGAGGCGGTGATTATAGTTGACGAACACCCAGCCTTCGCCGTTTTGTGCAGGAATTCTTGCCGGACGACCATTCCGTCTGGCGCCGAGAGAGGGATTGAAGCTGCCGCCGCCGGCACCAACCGAATAGCCGCTGAAATGCCAGCTCGGCGGGTGTTTGTCGTCGCGATTGTGCGTGTCCTGCGCCGCAAGCGGGCCGGCAAACGCGATCATGCCGGCCAGTACCATCGCCGGCACGGCCGCTGTCATGGCCGGCATTTCGCCCTTCCTGCCGGCAGGCGGAAAGGATGAGAAGAACCCGTTGCGTCCCTTCATGGATCTGCCCCCTTCCTGGTCGTGACTCGAGCCGGTCAAGGGGACCAGTCGATCCGTTGGTGGACAGTCCCTCTGCCAGCGTTCGGTGCCACAACCTCTAGCCGATGAAATCGGCCGGATTGTGGCAAGTTGCCGCATCCGGGCGGGAGATCTTGGTTCCTTGACGGATATCCATGGAGCGGATGAATCGCCGTTCAGTCCGCATCATCCTTGTGCCCGGATTCTGCCTGTCCCTGCCCATGCGCGAAATGGATGACCCGCTGCGGATAGGGGAAGGAGATGCCGGCAGCGTGGAAACGATGCCAGATAGCGAGCAGGACGTCGCTCGAGACATTGCCGATGCCGTTTTGAGGGTCTTCTATCCAGAAGCGCAGCTCGAGCTCCACCCCGTTGTCGCCGAAAGAGTTCAGCTGCGTAACGGGTTCAGGCAGAGCGAGAACGCGCGGCTGTTCGCGTGCCGCTTCCACCATCAGGCGCATCGCCTCTTCGATATCGCTGTCATAGGAAACAGCGACCTTCAGGCGCCGGCGCACCCGTCGATCGGAAAACGACCAGTTGATGACGGGCTGGGTGATCAAATCCTCGTTGGGGATCAGATATTCGGTGCCGTCGCGGGTGATGATCGAGGTGTAGCGAGCACCAAGATGATTGATCCAACCGTATGTCCCCTGGGTCTCGATCACGTCGCCCGGCTTGATCGAGCGGTCCATCAGCAGGATCAGGCCCGATATGAAGTTCGCCACCACCTTCTGCAGGCCGAAGCCGATGCCGACGCCGAGCGCGCCGGAGAAGACCGCCAGCGCCGTCAGATCGATTCCCATCGCCGAGAGGCCGAACAGGACGGCGGTCGAATAGAGCAGAATGCGGATCACCTTGGTGCCGAGCGCGCGCAGCGACGGGTCGATCCGATCGAGACGCGCCAGGCGCCGTTCGGCCGCCCCAGCCAGCATCTGCGCCAGCCAGACGAGAAGGGCGAAGGCGACAACCCCCTGGAGAAGCGAAAGAAGGGAAAGGCGGAACTCGCCGAACTCGACGCTGAGGCTGTCGAGCAGTCGCATCAGCGGCTGCCACAATCCGAGAATATTGAGCGCCGCCGCGCTCCAGGCGAGGCTTGCCACCAGCCGCCGAAGCCCTCGCGAGCGGATGAGGGTGACGGCAAGCCGGATGACGAGCCAGGCGGCCAGCAGATTGAGGGCGATCTCGAAGGGCAGATCGACAAGACCGGCAGCAGCCGCCCCGACTCGCGCGCCGGCGAGCAGCAGCAGCGCGACGATTGGCGGCAGGAAGGGGCGGGACGGTCGCTCGATGCGTGCGACCGCCGGATAATCGCGACCGATCTCGGCGATGACCCCGGAAAACCAGCGGCCGAGAAAATAGGCAAGCACCAGCAGCAGGGCGATGCCGACGAGCTCGATGGCGGCCACCGGAGTCCACAGCTCGGCGAGCGGACCGGCCGTCAGCGCC
>RFIU01000117.1 GCA_003695555.1 Alphaproteobacteria bacterium | reverse complement strand
GCAGATAGACGGCGCTGTGGCGACCCGAGGAAAGGATGAAATGCCCCTCGAGCAGAGCCCCGGCCTCGCGGAATTCCTGCAGAACCTCGGCGGTTTCCATGCCTTCAGTCTCCTTCCTGCATCCGATGAGGGCGAGCTAGCATGCGGCCGGCGAGCGATCAACCGGAGCGGCCCTGGCGCCGATCAGCCGGGCTGGGCGCGCCACAGAAATGCCCCCGGCGCGGCCCGTAAAGGCCGGCCGGGGGAGGTGAAAAGCGAGATGCTCTTCGTGATCGCCCCGGAAAACGGGGCGCGATGAGAAATGGTCGGACGTTCAGGCAGCACGGATATTCTGGAGAAACTCCTCCACCTGCTTGCGCAGTTCGTCGGACTCCTTGGCGAGGTGCTGGGCGGAACCGAGCACCTGATTGGCCGCTGCACCGGTGGTCGCGGCACCTTCGTTGAGCACCGTCATGTCGCGCGCGATGTCCTGGGCACCGGCGGAAACTTCGGCGACATTGCGGGCGATCTCCTGGGTGGAAGCATCCTGTTCCTCGACCGAAGTGGCGATGCCGACGGCGGTCTCGTCGATCTCGCGGATGATCGCCTGGATCGCCTCCATCGCCGACACCGCCTTGTTGGTCGCTGCCTGCATCTCCGAGATCTGGTCCGAGATGTCGCTGGTCGCCTTGGCGGTCTGGTTGGCCAGCGACTTTACCTCTGAGGCGACCACCGCGAAGCCCTTTCCGGCCTCGCCAGCGCGCGCCGCCTCGATCGTCGCGTTCAGCGCCAGCAGATTGGTCTGCTCGGCAATGTCGTTGATCAGGTTCACTACCTCGCCGATTCGCTGGGCGGCATCGACCAGTTCCTTGATGTCATCGGCGGCCCCCTCGGTACGACCGACGGCATCCTTCGCCGCGCGGCTCGACTGGTTGGTCTGCTGAGCGATCTCGCGCACCGATGCCGACAGCTCTTCGGCCGCGCTGGCGACCATCTGCAGGGCATTGGTCGCCTGCTCGGCGGTGGTCGAGACCACTGCCGACTTCGCCGTCGTGTCCTCGGCCGTTTCGGTCAGTTCGCGCGCCGCCCGCTCCATCTCGCGCGAGGCGTCGGCCAGACCATCCACCACCTTCATGACCGAGGCCTCGAAGGCATCGGCAAGCGCCAGCATCTCCTCGCGGCGCTTGCGGCGTGCCTCTTCTTCGCGCTCGGCTTCCTCGCGCCGACGCGCCTCCTCGCGCTCGCGCTCGCGGCGCTCCGCCTCTTCGCGCTCGAGGCGGCGGCGTTCTTCCGCCTCGCGCTGCTCTTCCTCGAGACGGATCTTCTCGATCGCATTGTCCTTGAACACCTGCACCGAGCGCGCCATCTCGCCGATCTCGTCATGGCGCTCCAGACCGATCACCTCGATCTCGAGATTGCCCTGGGCCAGCTCCTTCATCTCGTCAGTGAGCTGCGCCATCGGACGAACGATCCGAACGGTGACGAGCCAGAATGCCGCACCGCCAATCGCGAGCGAGAAGAGCAGGATGAAGACGTCCTTCCAGAAGGCGGCCGCCTGTATGCTGGCGTTCGCCACAGCCACCTCGGCCGATTCCTCACCCGCCTTGTCGGCAAGCGCCTGGACCGGCAGCAGGGCGGCGGTCGCCTTCTCGACCCATTCCATCGCCGAGAAGGGATAGGGCTCCTCGACCTCCGCGGCGGCATAGACCTGGTCGCGCACATCGGCGAATTCGCCGAAGAAGGTGTCCTCGACCTCGTCGAGCATGTCGGCGAGTTCGTCGGAAATCAGATCCGAGGCGACCAGCGACTTGACGTCGGTCCAGGACGCTTCGACATAGCCGCCATAATTCGAGACGAGCTGAAGCTGCAGGCTGGAGAGCGGCCGCCCCGAGGCCATGTTGGCACCGATCGTCGCCCAGTCGCGCGACGAATATTCCTGCATCCGCCAGAGCAGATACTTCAGCTGCTCATTGGCGCTGACCCGTGGATCCGGCGCCGGAAAGGCATAGAGTAATGAGAGATCGAGATCGCGCAGCGTCTCGATCAGACCCGTTGCCGCCGAAAACATCTTGCGGGCGATGCGTTTCGGGCGAGCATCGCCGGCAACGCCGAGCGCCCCATCGACGATCGGCCGCAACTGCTGGATCTCTTCATATTTCTTCGCGACCGCCTCGAGCAGTGTCGACTTGTTCGCGAAATCCGGCAGCGCTTCGACCTCGTCGGCGATGCGCGCATAGTTCTTCTCGAACTTGTCCCGCTCGCGCCGGGCCATCTCGACGAACTTCGCCTCGGGAACATCCGGAAAACCGAGGGCCGTATTGATGATGCCGCGCTCATTGGCGAGCGCAAGCTGGGCGCCGATAATGACATCGACCGTTTCGTTGAGGCGCACCTGAAGCTCGGCCGCCGCCTTCTTGCGTTGGGCATCGAGGGCGGCAAAGGCACCATAAAAGGTCACTACCACGACGAGCGCGCCGACGATGGCGAGCAGCGAATTTCGAACGGTGAAAAAGTCACGAACGGTCTCGCGCCAGCCGGCGATGCGATCAGCTGAGGAGGTCTTCATCCTCTATGTCTCCTCTTCGGAAGCGGTATGCATGCATGAACGATGTTCTTGCCCGCCTTGTCTCATGACAGGTTGCAGCCAATCTGCCATGCCAGCCGTTAAGGAAGGCTAAATGCCGTGCCACGATGAACCCGCCCGGATGGCAGCAGGGGCAACGAATGTTCGCAGCTGTTTCCGGGGGAGAGGGTGGCGGCAGGGTTCGTCGTGCCGAGGAGGGAGACTATTCGTCACCCATTTTCAAGGCGGCGATGAAGGCATCGTGCGGCACATCGACCTTGCCGAAGGCGCGCATCCGCTTCTTGCCCGCCTTCTGCTTTTCGAGCAGCTTGCGCTTGCGACTGACGTCGCCGCCATAGCATTTGGCGGTGACATCCTTGCGCAGCGCGGGAATCGTTTCGCGGGCGATGATCTTGCCGCCGATCGCCGCCTGAATCGGGATCTTGAAAAGGTGACGCGGGATCAGCTCCTTCAGGCGCTTGACCAGCATGCGCCCGCGGCGCTCGGCCTGCGAGCGGTGGACGAGCACCGAGAGCGCATCGACCGGTTCGCCATTGATCAGAATGGTCATCCGGACGAGATCGCCTTCGCGATAGTCCGCCATCTGATAGTCGAAGCTGGCATAGCCGCGCGAGACGGACTTCAGGCGGTCATAGAAGTCATAGACGACCTCGTTCAAGGGCAGCTCATAGACCAGCATCGCCCGACTGCCGGCATAGGTCAGATCCTTCTGGATGCCGCGCCGTTCCTCGCACAGCTTCAGGACCGCGCCGAGAAACTCGTCCGGAACCAGAATGGTCGCCTCGATCCAGGGCTCCTCGATTTTCGCGATGCGGACCGGATCGGGCATGTCGGCCGGATTGTGGATCTCCTTGACCGTGCCGTCGGTCAGATGCACGCGATAGACGACTGAGGGGCTGGTGGTGATGAGCTCGAGCCCGAACTCGCGACGCAGGCGCTCCTGAACGATCTCGAGATGCAGCATGCCGAGAAAGCCGCAGCGGAAGCCGAAGCCGAGGGCGGCAGAGGTTTCGGGTTCGAATTCGAAGCTCGCGTCATTGAGCCTGAGCTTGGCGAGACTTTCGCGCAGATGTTCGTAATCCGCCGCATCGGCCGGAAAGAGACCGCAGAAGACCACCGAACGGGTGGGTCGGAAACCGGGAAGCGGTTTGGTGCAGGGGCGGCGCGCATCGGTGATCGTGTCGCCGACCCGGGTATCCGCCACCTCCTTGATGCCGGCGGTGATGAATCCGATCTCGCCGGGCCCGAGGGACGCGACGGGCATCTTCTTCGGGGTGAAGACGCCGACCTCGTCGATCTCGTATTCGGCACCGGTCGCCATCATCCGGATCGTCTGCCCCTTCTTCAGCCGGCCGTCGATGACACGAACCAGAACGATGACCCCGAGATAGGCGTCGTACCAGCTGTCCACCAGCAGCGCGCGGGTCGGCGCTGCCGCGTCGCCCGCCGGCGGCGGCAGCCGATGGATGATCGCTTCCAGCACATCCTCCACCCCTTCGCCGGTCTTCGCCGATACGCAGATCGCATCCGATGCATCGAGCCCGATGACATCCTCGATCTGGCGCTTCACCCGCTCGGGCTCTGCGGCCGGAAGATCGATCTTGTTGAGCACGGGGATGATCTCGTGATCGGCCTCCAAGGCCTGATAGACATTGGCGAGCGTCTGGGCTTCCACCCCCTGGCTCGCATCGACGATCAGCAGCGAGCCTTCGCAGGCGGCCAACGAACGCGACACCTCATAGGAGAAATCGACGTGACCTGGCGTGTCCATCAGATTGAGAACCCAGGTCTCGCCATCGCGCGCACGATATTCGAGACGGACCGTCTGCGCCTTGATGGTGATCCCGCGTTCGCGCTCGATCTCCATCGAATCGAGCACCTGCTCGCGCATCTCACGCTCGCTCAGGCCTTCGCAGATCTGAATGAGGCGGTCGGCGAGAGTCGATTTGCCATGGTCAATATGGGCGATGATCGCGAAATTGCGGATGCGGCTGATCTCGGTCATGGGCGCTTACATAGCCACAGGACCCGCCCTCGCCAAGAGGAAAGGCGTACCACTGCCGTTGGCGCACGAGATACCGGGAAGCAAGCAGGAAAGTGATGGTGCGACAGCAAAAAGGCGGGCCCTACCAGTCAGACAGCATCGCCGGCTTTTCCGACTTCTTGGTGGCGAGAATGCGCCGAACGCGAAGCTTGCCGTCTCTCAGCAGGCGCACGCGCGTGGACCAGAATTCCGCCTCGCGCAAGAGGGTCTGCACCAGCGCTTCGCCGTCGTCTTGCGTGGCGACCTTTTCGGCCACCCGGTCGGCGCCCTTCCAGCTTTCATTGATGAGTTCGATATAGTGATCCGAAACGTCCTCATTGACCCGAATATTGAAGCGCACCTTCTTCAGCATCGAGACGATGTCCTCGGCGGTGGTCAGGCGCGGCCGACGGCGCTCGGATTCCCGATCGCGCCATTCGCGGTATTCGTCGGTAGCGACCCAGGATTCGTCGCCGAGCACGTAATCGGTGATCAGGAAAAGGGCGCCGGGCTTCATGTGCGCCTCGACCACCTCCAGCAGATGAGCCTTGTTCTCGACCTGATAGAGGCTCTCCTTGGCCAGCGCACGGTCATAGCGTCGATCAAAATCGGTGATCGTGTCGGGGTCATAGTGAAAGACCTCGGCCTTCTTCAGCAGACCCTTGCGATGCGAGATCTCATTGGCGAGCTCGACGAGGTTGGGAGACGATTCATAGCCGGTCACCCAGACACCGAACTTCTGGGCAAGCGTGCGCGCCGGCCCGCCGAGATTGGAGCCGATCTCGAGCAGGCTCTGCTTCGGCGAGAGTGCCAGCAGCTTTGACATCGAAATGACATGTTCGGGTCCGCCGGGGCCGCAATAGCCTTCGCCCCAGATGTACTGGGCGATCTCGGCCCTGCGGTCGTCCCAGGGATCGATCGGAATTTCGGGCGTAGCGGAAGGCTCGGGCTCTTCCGGCTGCTCGTCCTCGACGACGGGCGGCTCTTCGACTTCTTCTGGCGAATCCTTGCCGTTGGCCGCACGAAGGGCGGCCTCACGCGCGGCCACCCAGCGCGCATACTCGTCCGGGTCATAGCCTTCCCACCAAGCCTTGAGCCGCAGCAACAAGGCCTTTCTGGCGGGCCTGTCGCCCGTTTGCGTGGGTCCGCCCTCGTTCATCAGCCATCCACAGCTTGCGATGGTACCTCGTAGCGATCGCCGGCGCCGATCTTGTTCCTTTCCGTACGGTCTTCCGGCAGCGTGTGCCACGTCACGCCCGCACCAGCGACCGGCCGGAGGCGGGACGACGCGAAGGACATTCTGCCCGAGAATGGTTACCGGCT
The DNA here is from genome assembly GCA_003695555.1 of Alphaproteobacteria bacterium. Taxonomy (GTDB): domain Bacteria; phylum Pseudomonadota; class Alphaproteobacteria; order Sphingomonadales; family Rhodothalassiaceae; genus J084. The sequence goes on along the minus strand of RFIU01000117.1, from coordinate 5,921 downwards.
TCTTAGCGGAATTTCGGCACGACGAACACCGCCCGCGGGGCGAGTGTCAGCGCTGAAACCCGATAAGCATGGAAAGGCCGGGCTTACTGCGCGGATCAGCCGCGCAGGCGCGCCCCGCAGCGTTTTTCGGCCGCCGCGACGATGCGTCGGGCGATCTCATCGATTTCGGCATCGGCAAGGGTGCGCTCTCGTGGCCGCAGCCGGACTCTCAAGGCCAGCGAAACCATGTCTTCGGGCAGACCCTCGCCGGCATAACGATCGAAAAGGTCGATCCCTTCGATGAGCTCACGCGCCGCACCGCGCACCGTGGCGATCAACTGCTCGGCCGGCAGATCGGCAGGCACCAGGAAGGCGAAATCGCGATCGACCGGGGGCAGGCGGCTCGCCTGCAGTTCCGGTCTGGCCGCGCCGCCCTTGCGGCGGCGGCCCGGCAGGCGGTCGAGGAACACTTCCGCCCCGACGACGGGACCGCGCACGTCGAGATCGGAAAGAATGCCGGGGTGAAGCTCGCCGAAATGGGCGAGCACCTTTTTCGGCCCCAGGCACAGCATTCCCGAACGGCCGGGGTGGAACCAGTCGGGGCCGGGGGTGCGGACCTGAAGCCGATCCACCGGTACACCGAGCGCTTCCAGCAGGGCCAGCGCATCGGCCTTGGCGTCGAAGACATCGACGGGGCGCTGCGGCTCGGCCCAGTGCGGCGGACCGGCCATGCCCGCCCGAACCGCCCCGGCCACCTCTTCCTGATCTTCGGGCTCGGGCCCGTGATAGACGGCGCCGACCTCGAACAGGCCGACCACCTCGCGCGCCCGGTCACGATTGCGGCCGGCGGCCTGCACGAGATTGGGCAGAACCGAGGGGCGCATGCGATTGAGATGGCTGGCGATCGGATTGGCAAGCGCAAGGCGCAGATCGCCACCGAAACGGTCCGCCAGGTCACCATCCATGAAGGACCAGGTGACCGCCTCCTTCAGGCCGCGGCTGGCACAGCACCGGCGGGCGCGACGCGCGCGCTTCTGTCCTGCTGTCAGAATCGGTCGGGCGACTCCCGAGCCGCGCGGCAGGGAAACCGCCGGGATCCGGTCATAGCCGGCAATCCGCAGGACTTCTTCGACAAGATCCGCCTCGCCCTCGACATCCGGACGCCAGCTCGGCGTGCGAACATGGACACGACCGCCCGCCACCTCTTCCTGCCAATCAAAGCCGAGACGGCCGAGAATCGCGCGGATCTCGCTGCGCTCCAGCGCAAGCCCGCCGAGGCTTTCCACCCGCTCGGGCGCAAAGGCGATGGTGCGGCGGCCTTCCGGCAGATGACCGGCGCTCACCACATCGCCGGGTTCGCCGCCGGCAAGGTCGAGGATCAGGCGCGTGGCAAGCTCCATGCCGGGCAGCGTAAAGGCGGGATCGACGCCGCGCTCGAAACGGTAGCGGGCATCCGACTCGATGCCATGACGGCGCCCCGTCTCGGCGGTCAGCACCGGATCGAAAAGGGCGGATTCGACGATCACCTCGGTGGTTTCGGCCGTAACACCAGAGGCCTCGCCGCCCATCACGCCGCCGAAGCCGAGCGGGCCGCGATCGTCCGCGATCAGACACTCGCCGCCGAAACATTCGTATTCCCGGCCGTCAAGGGCGACCAGCCGTTCGCCCGGCCGGGCCCGCCGTGCGCGGATCGCACCTTGTACCTTTGCCGCATCATAGACATGCAGGGGGCGCGCGCGGTCGAGATTGACGAAATTGGTGATGTCCACCAGCACCGAGATCGGCCGCAGCCCGACGGCGCTCAGAAGGTGCTTCAGCCAGTCGGGACTTTCGCCGTTCTTGACGCCGCGGATCCAGCGCCCGGCAAAGAAGGGGCAGGCGGTCTCGTCCTCAACGACGATGTCGAGGCCCGAGGCGAAGGTGGCCGGCACCGGCGCGATCTTTTCGTCCTTGAAGCGGCCGCAGCCAGCCGCGGCGAGATCGCGGGCGATGCCGGCAACACCCAGCGCATCCGGCCGATTGGGGGTCACGGCAATGTCGATCACCGGATCATCCAGTCCGGCGTATTCCATGTAGGAAGCGCCGAGCGGCGCGTCGGCGGGCAGGTCGATGATCCCCTCGTGATCGTCCGAGATCATCAGCTCGCGCTCGGAGCAGAGCATGCCGCGCGACTCGACTCCGCGGATCTTCGCCGGCTTCAGATCGACGCCGGTCCCCGGAACATGGGTGCCGGGCGGCGCAAAGACGCCGGTCATGCCGGCGCGCGCATTGGACGCGCCGCAGACCACCTGCACGGTGCGGTCGCCGGTATCGACCATGCAGACCTTGAGACGATCGGCGTTCGGGTGCGGCTCGGCGCTGACCACCCGGGCGATGCGAAAGGGAGCGAGCAAGGGGCGCGGATCCTCGACGCTTTCGACCTCAAGGCCGATGCGCGTCAGCGTCCGGGCGATCTCCTCGACCGGCGCGTCGGTATCGAGATGGCGCTTCAGCCAGGCGAGGGTGAACTTCATGAGCCGAGCCCCCCGGCCAGCGTCGGAACATCGAGCGGGTCGAAGCCGTAATGCTCGAGCCAGGCGAGATCGGCCTCGAAGAAGGGGCGAAGATCGGTCATGCCATATTTCAGCATCGCCAACCGATCGAGGCCGGCGCCGAAGGCAAAACCCTGCCATTCGGCAGGATCGAGGCCGCAATGTTCGAGCACCTTCGGGTGGACCATGCCGCTGCCGAGCACCTCCAGCCAGTCGTCACCCTCGCCGATGACCAGCCGTCCGCCTTCGCGCCGACAGCGGATATCGACCTCGGCGGAGGGTTCGGTGAAGGGAAAATAGCTCGGCCGGAAGCGCATCTCGAGGGCGTCCACCTCGAAGAAGGCGGAAAGCCAGGCTTCCAGACAGCCCTTCAGGTGCCCCATGTGAATGTCGCGATCAATGACGAGGCCCTCGACCTGATGGAACATCGGCGTGTGGGTGGCATCCGAGTCCGAGCGGAAGGTGCGCCCCGGCGCGATGATCCGGATCGGCGGCTTTTGCGCCATCATCGTGCGGATCTGCACCGGGCTGGTGTGGGTGCGCAGCAGGCGCCGTTCGCCGGTCTCGGGATCCGGCTCGAGATAGAAGGTGTCGTGCATCTGCCGGGCGGGATGGTGCTCGGGGATGTTGAGGGCGGTGAAATTGTGGAAATCGTCCTCGATGTGCGGGCCTTCGGCCACCGAGAAGCCGAGATCGGCGAAGATCTCGACGAGCTCGTCGAGCACCTGACTGATCGGATGGATCCGTCCGCGCGGGACGGGGCGAGCCGGCAGGGTGACGTCGAGGCGCTCGGATTCCAGCCGGCGAGCGAGTTCCGCCCGTTCCAGCTCGGCGCGACGTCCGGCGATGGCATCCGCCACCTCCTGCTTGAGACGATTGAGCGCGGCACCCGCCTCGCGGCGCTGATCGGCGGCCAGTCGGCCGAGGCCCTTCAGCCGTTCCGATATCAGGCCCTTGCGTCCGAGCGCACGCACCCGCACCGCCTCGAGCTCCTCGAGCGTGCCGGACTTCGCGATCTCGTTCAGCAGTTCGCGCTTCAGTTCGTCAAGATCGTGCGACACGATCCGGCTCCCCGTGCACACCGACGATCACTTGCCGCCGGCAGCCTTTTCTAGCGCCTTCTTCGCCTGTTCGACGAGATTGGCGAAGACCGCCGCCTCGCGCGCGGCGAGATCGGCGAGCACCTTGCGATCCAGCTCGATGCCGGCGAGCTTCAGACCGTGCATGAAGCGCGCATAGGTCAGGCCGTGTTCGCGAGCACCGGCGTTGATCCGCTGGATCCACAACGCCCGGAATCGCCGCTTCTTCTGACGACGGTCGCGATAGGCGTACTGCAGCGAACGCTCGACCGCCTGAACGGCGGCGCGATAGGTGTTCTTGCGACGGCCATAGAAGCCTTTCGCCTGGCCGATGACCTTCTTGTGGCGGGCGTGGGTGGTCACACCCCTCTTGACGCGGGCCATGATGTTACTCCTTCAAACTGTCCGGTGAGCGAACAACCGCTCCGAGTGCGTCGGAACGGCAATCCGTCCGGGGCATGCGATTCTTCAACGTCCGTAGGGCAGGAACTTCTTGACGATCTTCGCGTCCGGCTTTTCCAGCGTGTCGGTGCCGCGCAACTGGCGGATCTGCTTGTTCGACCGCTTGATCATGCCGTGACGCTTGCCCGCCTGTCCCGCCTTCACCTTGCCGCTGGCGGTCAGCTTGAAGCGCTTCTTGGCGCCGCTCTTCGTCTTCAGTTTGGGCATTTCGCACTCCTTCATCGAAAATACCGAAAAGACGGCGCGCCGGCATGACGAAAACCCGTCATCGTCCGTCGCACACGCCGTCCGTGCCTTGTGGAGCCGCCTCGGCATGCCCTTCATCGCCGGCCGGCCCGAATTGTCGGCTCGCTTCGGAAAACGAGCGAGCCGCCTTATAGGCCCCGACATTGGCCTTGGCAAGCACCTGCGCACCGCGCCGGGAAGGTTTTTCGCCCGCTTGCGAAATCCGTTCCGAACGGCGAAAAGGAAACGAGCTGGAGGCGTGCGCCCAGGAAAGCCGCTCTCGCCGTACCCCGATGATCGACAAGGAGCCCGTGATGAACATGCCGCGAGGCCGGCTTTTTCTCCTCATCCGTCTCTTCCGCCGAGGCTTGCGCGCCCGCGCGGCGTTCGCGCTTGCCGGCGTGCTGGCGCTGTTGTTCGTCACCCTCGCCGGGCCACGAGCGGCACCGGCGCTCTGGCGCTTCTCGGACGAGGACAGCACCGTTCACCTCTTCGGCACCATCCACATGCTCAAAGGCGATGTCGAATGGCGTGACCCCGAACTCGACGGCATCCTCAAGCAGGCCGACGATTTCGTCTTCGAACTTGCCGCCGGCGAAACCGATCCAGCGAAGATGCGCAAACTGGTGATGGCGCGCGGCTTTCTGCCGCCGCAACAGAATCTCTGGACACTGCTGCCGCCACCGCTCGCCGACGAATTGAAGAAGACGCTCGACGGCTTCGGCCTTCCGATGACCGCGGTGGCACGGATGCGCCCCTGGTATGTCGGCCTGCAACTGACCGTACTGGCTGCACGCCGGGTCGGATTCGCACCCGAACAGGGGGTGGATCTGGTGCTGATGCAGCAGGCGCGCGAAAAAGCCAGGCCGGTGATCGGACTGGAAGCCGCCGCCGAACAGCTCGATCTGTTCGCCGGCCTGCCGAATGCGGCGCAGATCGCCTTTCTGAAGGCGAGTCTGCAGGATATTGCCGATATCGGCGAACTGATCGATCGGCTTCAGCGATACTGGCTCGCCGGTGAGGTCGAGGAACTCGCCGCCCTCGTCAATGAGGGGCTGGAAGCGGACCCGCAACTCGCCGAACGGCTGCTTCATGCCCGCAATCGCCGCTGGGCGCCGAAGATCGCCTCGCTGCTGGCCCGCCCGGGCCAGCACTTCGTCGCCGTCGGCGCCGGACATCTGGCCGGCCGCGGCAATCTGCGCGAACTGCTGGCCGGGCAAGGCATCACCGTCGTGCGGGCGCGCTGAATCAGAAGCCGACCGACAAAGGGGAAAGCCGCCGTGATCAGCGCGCCCGCCGCCCGACGCATCGTTTCGCTGCTGCCGAGTGCGACCGAAATCGTCTGCACGCTCGGCCTTCGCGACCGTCTCGTCGGTGTCACTCACGAGTGCGACTATCCCGCCTCGGTGCGCGATCTGCCGGTCGTGACTCGGTCCTTCATCCCGAAGGATGCCGGCAGCGCGGAAATCGACCGGCTGGTGCGCGAACAGCTCGGCACGCGCCGGGCGCTTTATGCCCTTGACGAGGAACGGCTGGCCGAACTTTCCCCCGATCTGATCGTCACCCAGGCGCTGTGCGACGTCTGCGCCGTCGCCGCCGAAGAAGTCGAAGCCGCGGCCTACCGGCTGCCGGGACGCTACAGGAT